>JADFXA010000173.1 GCA_015233755.1 Desulfamplus sp.
CGGGAAACGCTATAAGTAAAACTTCACTTGCAGCCAGCAGATTTTATGTTGTAATCATCATGATTCTTTTGATAGTTCTACACGACTAATGTTTAAGACAAGAAATCATGCTTTATTGCAATATTTACGCCACTGATTCAGGCCATACTCAAAAAACTACTTGACATCTCAATCTATTTCTTTAGAATGTTAGTTCTAAAATTGAAACTAAAATATAAAGATTAGAATTTTAATTCAGTTAGCATGGGGAATGATAATGAATACATCACGCAAAGAGAGAGATGAACAAAGGCGACGAGATGAGATACTTGATGCAGCACTCTCAATATTTGCTACTCAGGGCTTTCATGGTGCAACTATGGCACAGATAAGTCAGGAAGCCCAATATCCACTTGGAACGATTTATAAATATTTCTCCAGTAAAAAGCAGATATATCATGATCTTGTTATGGAGAGAGTCCATCAATTAGGTCAGATATTATTATCAATAAGTAGTCGGCAAGATATAACTTCTAAAGAAAAACTTAAACAGTCTCTATTTGCAAAAACAAAATTTTACAGAAGTAACAGCGATTTTATCCGTATTTACATATCAGAGAGAAGTAATATTGATGCTGTGATGATACCTAAATTGAATGAAAAGGTAAATCGAATGCACGAAAAGATGATAACTCTGTTTCAGAAAATCTTTGAACAAGGAATGGAAAATGGTGAATTTAAGCCATATCCTCCAAAAGAGATGGCAACTCTTTTTACTGAAATTGCCCACTCTGTAGCGTGGTCATCTTTGTTCCCTAATGGAAATAATGGAAGTGTAGATAAAGATAGCGGTGTCAAACAAAATATAAAGGATAGTGTAGTTGACCCAAGTATAGATCTGATAAAAGATGATGACGAAATTTTAAATCAAAGACTTAACATGATTTTTGATATGTTTATGAATGGTGTATCCAATGTAAGTTAAGTCTATAAATAATATTAATAAAGATTTTTATAAATAAATAATAAGCTTTATATAAATAAAACCCCAAATAAAAGGAGATAAAAAAATGGCACAAGCGATTGCAGATAGAAGAGATCAAGATTTCTTGCTTCATGAAGTTTTGAATATTTCAGATTTATCAAAATATGAAGTTTATCAAGATTACAATAAAAAGACCATTGATATGGTTGTAAATGAAGCACGTAACTTTGCTATCAAAGAGATTTTACCAACACAAGAAGATGGAGACAAAAACGGTTGTGTTTTAGAAAATGGTCAGGTTCGCCCACCAGAATCATACCGTAAACCTTATAAACTCTTTTGTGAGGGTGAATGGGTTGCAATGTGCGATGATCCTGAATATGGCGGGCAGGGAATGCCAAAAGTTCTATCAATGGTTGCTGCTGAGATGTTTACTGGAGCGAACTGTTCATTTTTGATGTATCCCGGTTTGACTCATGGAGCTGGTAAACTTGTTGAAGAGTTTGGAACACAGGAGCAGAAGAAAAAATATCTTAAAAATCTCTACACAGGTAAATGGACTGGCACAATGTGCTTAACTGAACCAGAAGCAGGATCAGATGTTGGAGCTTTGACAACTTCTGCAAAGAAAAATCCTGATGGAACCTACTCAATTACAGGCAACAAGATTTTTATATCTGGTGGCGATCACGATTTAACAGAAAACATAATTCATCCTGTTCTTGCAAGAATTGAGGGAGCACCTGCTGGAACAAAAGGAATATCTCTTTTTCTCGTGCCAAAGTATAAAATAAATCCTGATGGTTCTGTTGGTGAAAGAAATGATGTTGAGTGTGTTGGAATAGAAGAGAAGATGGGGCTTCACGGCAACAGCACAGCAGCACTTGCTTTTGGTTCAAAAGGCAGCTGCATAGGTGAGCTACTTGGAGAAGAGAATAAAGGCATGAAGGCAATGTTCGTTATGATGAATGAAGCCCGTCTTGGTACTGGTTTACAAGGTTTTGGATTTGCCACGTCATCATATATAAACGCAGTCAACTATGCAAAACAAAGAGTTCAGGGAACTGATCTTATGAAGATGTTTGAGGCAAATCCTCCAGCAGTCCCCATTATCAAACACCCTGATGTTAGACGTCAGCTTATCTCAATGAAAGCTTATGTAGATGGTATGAGAACCTTGCTCTATTACGTAGGTTATCTCTTTGACAAAGTAAAAACTGCTGAAAATGAGAAAGATCAGGCAAAATATAAAGGTCTTATTGAGCTTTTGACTCCTGTACTAAAGGCATACTGCACAGACCGTTCATTTGAAGTTTGTGTTCAAGGTGTTCAAGTTTATGGCGGATATGGCTATATTCAAGAATATCCACAAGAAAAACTTCTTAGAGATTGCAAGATCACAAGTATCTATGAAGGGACAAATGGAATTCAGGCAATGGATCTCTTGGGAAGAAAACTTGGAATGAACAAAGGCAAACATTTCATGGATTTCCTTGGTGAGATGAATAAAACAATTGCTGCTGCAAAAGAGATCGATATGTTAAAGGATATGGCAGCAAAAGTAGAAAAAGCTGTCAACCGTCTTGGTGAAGTTGCTATGCACATGGGCATGACAGCGATGTCTGCAAAGGTGCTTGATGCTTTTGCAACTGCTCACCCGTTCCTTGATGTTACAGGCGATGTTTGCATGGCGTGGTTTGAGCTTTGGAGAGCAGTTGTTGCGGCTCCTAAAATTGCAACTGCAAAGAAAAAAGATGAGGCTTTCTATATAGGACAAGTTAAGACTGCTGAATATTTTATCAGCTATGTTCTTCCTCTAACACTTGGCAAAATAGACGCTCTAACAGCTGGTATTCCAGCTATTATGGAGATGCCTGAAGAAGCATTCATAGGCTAACACCCTACAAAATCTGACCTCCTGCAAAACCCGAACTTGAAACCTCTCGAATCTTTTTGATTTGATAGAAAATGGGTTTCTTAGGAGGTCAATTTAATATGCAAGAAGTATTGCTGAACGTCTTCATCTTACGTGTTTTTGGGATTGATATGATTGGTCATTAAATCTCTAAGAGTGTTAGCCATCCTATCAGTTGAGAACAATATAGTTAAGCAAGTGTTAAACACGTTTAGGTTATTTAGTCAAAGGGTTGTCTACATTGGATGTTTCTTCTCTACTCAAAATTATAAAACCGACGATCCCCGCCACAAGTGAACTTATTACAATGCTAATCTTTGAACTTTGGACAATATCTGGATTGTCAAAAGCCAACAACGTGATGAAAATGGACATAGTAAACCCAATACCCGCAAGAAAACCTGCACCAATGATATGTTTCCATGACATGTCACTTGGTAATTGAGATACGCCCAATTTAACAGCTAACACAATAGATAGGGTAATACCAAGCGGCTTACCTAAAAACAAGCCCACAAAAATCCCTAAACTATTTGAGGTTATCAAGCCTTGAACCCAGTTTTCCATTAGCACAATGTTCGTATTCGCAAGTGCAAAAAGCGGCATGATGATAAAGGCTACAGGTTTATGCAGAAAATGTTGCAATTTGTAAGAAGGTGATTCTTCATCGCCACGCACGAACGGAATAGCAAAGGCAAGCATAACTCCAGCTATGGTGGCGTGGATGCCAGACTTGAGCATAAAGTACCACATGACAACACCCGGAATAAGGTAAAAAGGCAGGCGACGCACGCCGAGACTGTTTAATATTAACACTCCTGCAAATATTCCTAACGCCAAGATAAGATATAAAAGTGAAAATTCGCCCGCATAAAACAGTGCAATAATTATAATTGCACCTAAATCATCTATGATGGCTAATGCGGTAAGAAAAACTTTTAGTGATACTGGAATTTTTTTACCTAAGAGTGCAAGCACTCCTAACGCAAAAGCAATATCGGTTGCCATTGGAATACTGACTCCAGCTTGTGTTTCGGTTCCCATATTGAAAAGGAAATGAATTAGAGCTGGGGTTGCCATGCCGCCAATGGCTGCAAAAATAGGTAGTAGAGCATTGTTTAGGTCGGACAACTCTCCAATGTAAAGCTCTCGTTCAATTTCAAGTCCAATTAGCAAGAAGAAAATTGTCATTAAACCGTCATTAATCCAGTGTTCAATGCTATATTTTAAAGCAATACCGCCTACTTCAAATCCAATTTTGGTATGCCAAAAATCTGAATAGTATTTTCCGAAGAGAGAATTTGCAATTGCAATTGAAGTAATAGTACAGAGAATCAAGATAATCCCCGAAGCCTGTTCACTTTCAAGGAATTCAACAAAGAGTTTGGTCAATTTTATTTTCATAGGTTTGATAATTACTAAATATCCTCCAACATAAACTTTGGTTTGAAGCGAGGATGCAATTTCGGAACAAGTGCCGAACAAGTACCCAACGCAAAGTGGTAGCGCTAAACATGTAATGATTTATGACGCATTTTATAACTAAAGTTCATACATCATATCCTTTAAAAACAAATAGTTATAAATTAGCAATTTTAATGCCATCACTACATGTTTAGCACTACCATGAAAATCATCCATAATTGATTGTATAGCATCGCTATTGATAATTGATTGAAGATCGACATCGTTTAAGTGTTCTTCAGGTATCATTTCTGATTCAATATCAACTTTTATGCATTTCTTCGCATCAATAGTGAGCGTATTTTTCAATTCAAGGTTTTCTTGCTCTAATTTTTTTACTCTTTGTTCCAATTCTTCATAAGTTGGTTTATCAGTCATGGAAATTTCCAGTTTTATGATTAATTTTAATTTTTGACATACACAAAAAAGCAAACCAACGGAGGCACTCCTGATTTACATAACCCCATTTTTCTATTTCTATTGTTATTTTGGCATTGCCAATGTTAATGGTCAACAGATAAAGATTAAATCTTTATAGATTCAGCGTTTTTCTCAATTAATTCTTTGGCCTCAATAATGCTGTAGCCAAATTGCAGTCGTACCAGTTTTATCCCCTCCAACTGTTCATCTTGGTTGAGCAATGTAGTCAGCAACGCCTTGAATTTTGCCTCCGGCATTGGTCACGATTAAAATACCGCGGTTCGGCGTCACTGAGCTTAGTATATTGAGCCAGAAATTGTCGTAGTTTTTTCTTCCCAGGAGTGATTTGGCTCCACCGAATTCTGAGAGTGTCCGGGTTAATGAAGATGACTGGTCGGTCGTGAAACCGCATCTTGATGTGCCAGCCAGGATGACGACTTTTTTCAAGGGCGAGTTCTTGTTTTATACGTTC
>JADFXA010000174.1 GCA_015233755.1 Desulfamplus sp.
AAGATAAAAGTTATTCAGAACTTCCTTTAAATAATAATAAACGAGAGAGTGATTTAAGAATCCTAAAAAACAAAGTTAAGAAAATAACCCTTAAAAAAAATGGTGTGCTGCCAAAAGCATCAACATATCTTAAGTTAAAGCCACAGGATAATTTAACTCTTATTTCAAGAGAAAATGGGCAAAGTGATCAGCGTAAAGTCAACCCAAAAGATATAGATAATAGAAATAATTGTGAATGGCTCTTATTCTCTGAAGTTCAAATAAATGGAACTAAAGAAAATTCGAAACTTAAAATTGATCAATCTAAAAAATACAACCTTCTCTACTCTTCCAAATATTTTATGGAGACACTTGGCTGGAGTATGTATAACCATATTTATATCAGGGGAACAACAAATTTAAAGATGCAGACACCTTTCAAACTATATGGTTCTCTTGAGAAAAAATCAGATAGTGATGATATATATCTTGCTCTCCAGCCATGGATGCCGCTTTCAGATGAACCATTTTTATCTGAACCTTTTTGGGAAAAGATCATTGTTCTTCTGTTCACTGAGCAAAGAGCTGAATTTCTCATTAGAAACTCATGGGGAGAGATTTTCTTTGAAACCCTAAGTCTTGATAAGTTTGCCAATTTTGAAGAAAAATGTTATCACACAGCCATGAAGATTCTTGAATATCACATAAAAGGCTCTAATTACTCAATATTTCAAATGGGATTAAAACCAATAGAAAAATTTAGCCAACAGATTAAAACTATTGTTGAAGATACTAAAATTCTTAGGAATAGCTTAAATAATAAAGATAGCTTAGAACCAAACGGATCAGGAAATATTCCTGACATAAATATAGTTCAAAGGAGACCATACCTTGATTCACTCTGAATTATACTCCACCACAAAATCTGATTCTAAAACGCAACAGGAAGCAGATTCAAACAAATTGGTTGGCCCCAAAAAAACATCTAAAGCACATATTCTTATCGTGAATGATGATCCAAGAACATTATTAGGATTAACAAAAGCTATACAGAAATTAGGATTTCCAAACACTATATCTGTTCAGACAGATGAAAAAGCAGTTCTTGCAACAGGCAAACAAGATATTGACTGTATAATATGCACATATAATACAGTCAATATTAACGGAGTTAGCTTTTTAAAGATGGTTAGAAAGAAAGATAAATATGCAGATACACCTTTTTTTCTAACCGATCCCGCATTTACAACAGTTAAAGTTCTAAAAGCTGGTCATGCTGGTGTTACAGGGCTTCTTGTTATGCCCTGCACCGTAAAAATATTGGAAGATAAGATAACAGGGACACTTGGCACACCAAAGGAGATAGTTGTAGGAAATGCTGAAAAGCAGGTTGCCAAAGGTTCAAATCTTATAAAAGATGGAAAATATAGCGAGGCAATTGATGAGTTTAAGTCAATGGTCAACCAAAAAGAGAATCCCGAGTATTATTACAATATTGGTTATATAAAAAGTATTCAGGGAAAACACTCTGAAGCTATTGCAGCATTTAGAAAAGCAACACAGCTTGATAGGCTTTTTGCTAAAGCATACGAAGAGATGGGAAGGGCGTATCGTGCATTGGGGCAGTACGATAAAGCAGATGAATGTTTAAGCTATGCAGCCCAGATACATCTTGATAGAGACAATGATGGTCATGCAGAAGATATTTTAAATGAGATATTGCAGCTTGGATCAGAATCTTTAAATGTCTTTAACTCATTGGGAGTTATTTATAGGAAAAGAGGGGATCATAAAACAGCATTGACTCATTATACAAAAGCATTAAAGATTCACCCAGATGAACCAAATATCTACTACAACATGGGAAGAATCTACTTAGATATGAAAGACTCAGACAAGGCAAGGGAGTTTTTCCAAAAAGCAGTAGAGATAGATAGCAGTTTCAAAGAGGCAAGACAGGTTATAAAAGCTATTGATCTTGGTATGCTTTAGTATTTCGAAGTTATTTAGAACCATAAGTTTCAATTATCCCAAGAAATTAGCTTATATCTTAAAATTTAGATGAATATAAAAAGGTATTTAGGTTATATGATCGATTTTGAATTTAGTAGAACCATTAAAGGTTTTATGGCAGATACAGAGGCAATGCGTCTTTATGAAGTTGCTTTTCAAGCATCTAAAATAGGACCATGTTTAGAGATTGGAAGCTATTGCGGGAAATCTGCCTATTTCATAGGAAGTGCATGTAAACAAAATAACGGAATTTTATACTCTATAGATCACCACAGAGGTTCAGAAGAGCAGCAACTTGGAGAAGAGTATTTTGATCCTGAGTTGTATGACGATGAGCTAAAAAGGGTAAATACATCTAAGTTTTTTATAAATACTCTTGAGAAAGCAAAACTTTTAGAGAGTGTAGTCCCAATAATATCTTCATCAGCAGTTGTAGGTAAAATGTGGTTAACTCCACTCTCTATGCTGTTTATTGATGGAGGGCATACCTTTGAAGCTGCAATGAACGATTATGCAATATGGGCAAATCATATTATGCCAGGTGGTTTCCTTGTTATACACGATATATTCATTGATCCTTCAAAGGGTGGTCAGGCTCCACGCCAAGTTTATGAAAAAGCTTTAGAATCAGGGTTATATAACCCTTTAGAGATGACCGAAACACTTGGTGTGCTTCAGAAGAAGTAGAGTAACGCTTTAAAAAAATCCATTCAAATAGAGTAACAAAATGGTATTAGAGCACTATCAAATTATACCTTTTGATTTCAACATCGGTAAAGGATCAACTATATGCCTTTGAAACCAACCTTTATAATCTTTAATTCCCATTGCTAAACTTAAAATTTCAGAAAAATGGAGCGTTGGAATAGGATTTTTTATTGAACAACGTATTTCTAAATTAAGATGACACATTGCACACGCAGTAACAATACAATCAGCTTCTGATTCTATCGCCTGCCTCATTATGCCATTAACTATTGGAGTTACAATATCTGGTCTTGATGCTGAAAGAAAAGTTCCGCAGCACCTTGAACTATATGACCATAGAGAACTTTTAGCCCCTAATGAAGAGAGAATCTTCTCAATTAAACCATGATAATTGGGCATTTTATTCATTTCAGGTGGACGAGCAAGCATACAGCCGTAATAAGGGACAAAACTTATATTTTCTAATGGCAATTTCTTTAAGGAGCTTTCTTTTTTCTCGTTTTTATTATCTATTGTTCCATTATCAATAAAAGATGGCAAATTGATATTTGATAGCATCTCAAAGAAGTGGATTATTTTTAAATCTTTATTAAATTGCTTTCCCCACATCTTTTTATAATCGTTTTGTAAATCAGAATCCTTAGAAAGATGAAGCTGTGTTTGCTGAAGTCTTAAAAGACAGCTTGGACAAGCAGCAAGAAGTGGACGGTCAGGCAATGCAAGCGAAAGATTTCTTGAAGCTAATCCAAAAGCACTTTTTGAATCAATGCTATGAGCAGATGATGAACCACAGCAGTTCCAATCTTCTAATTCAATAAGTTCATATCCTATGCTTCTGCAAAATTTTATCAAAGATATGTTATTCTCTTTTGCCGAAGTTGCAAGAGAACAGCCAGGGAAATATGATATTTCAATAAGTTTTTTATCCATTTACGATTCTAAACCTCCTTCCACTCAAAACTAACTCTAAAATTGCTTTTAACCTATTTTACCTATTCAGATAAATAATAATTGATGTCCCTTCTTCATCAGAAGTTTTCATTTTGATTTCGCCCTTTTGTGTTTGTGCAATAAGTTTAGCACTATATGCTCCAAGACCTGTACCTTTACGCTTACCTGATGTTACATACTTATTAAAAAATCTCTCACGAATATCTGCTGGAACAGCGCCTTGGTTGTTAATGGAGATTATAGCTTTATCACCAGCAGTTGAAAGTATAATATCTATCCTTCCCAATTCAGGAGATGCCTCAATTGCATTTTGCATCAAATTAGAAAGCATAGAATAACAAAGCAAATGTTCTCCCTTAACAAGGAAAGTTATCTGTTTGCCAATCTCAACTCTATCTTTGACAGATTTTATACCCTCAATAATAGCAAAATAAGAGTGTGAGTCATTTACATTAAATGAGATAGACAATTTTTTAAACTTAATATGTTTTTCTAATTCATTTAGTATATTATTTATAATAATAAGAATATCAACTGACCCTGGTGTAAAAGTATAAACTCCTTTTTCCATTTTAAAAAGATCTAAAGAGAGATTTATCATATTGAGCATTTTATACCCACAAGCAACAATATGTTCAAGATATTCTGTTTGAGCTTCATTAAGGCCACCCTGAAACTTTATAAGCTCTGGAAAATTGATAATTCCATTAAGTGGGGTTTTAAGATCGTGTCGAGTTATATTTTCTATATCTTCTCTAAGGCGGCCGATTTCAATAAGCTCTTTATTTTGTTTCTCAAGTTGTTTAGCCTGTGATTTAAGACACTTGTGGGCAAGTCTAAGTTCTATATGATTTTTAACTCTGGCACGAACAATGGGAATACTTAATGGTTTTGTAATATAATCAATTGCGCCAAGCTCAAGCCCTTTTGTTTCATCTTCAATATCGCTCATAGCTGTTACAAAGATTATAGGTATATCAGCAGTAGATGGATTAGATTTTAGCTGCCTACACGTTTCATATCCATCTATTTCAGGCATTATTATATCCAAAAGGATTAAATCAGGTGTTGTCTGTAAAGCTATTTCTATCGCCTCTTTTCCGCTTGTAGCAACCATTATTTCGTAAAGTCCATCAAGTGCATCAACAAGAACATCAATGCTTACTTCAGTGTCATCAACAATTAAGATTTTACGTCTCATATTTTCTCCGTTTACTTTTAAAGCACCTAAAGTAGTTTATAAACTACATTTTACCGTATTACTTACTACCTTAAGGTGTTATTTCATAATTGTTGACAAAAATAAAGCGTTCATATAATAGTTTTTCTATTTATGCCAAATATGGCATAAATAGAAAATAATAAGGACAATTAGTTCTCAACTAAATTTTAACTGTAAACTAATAAAGAGGAGTGAAATGAAGAGTATCAAAACAAAAAGAGAATCAACTAAAATGGCAACTAAGATTGTGTTTATTGCAATCGTGGTGTGTATGGTTTTTGGAATTAGTTTTAATGTTCAGGCATCTGATAAAAAAACATTAATGATGGCAACAACAACCAGCACTGATG
>JADFXA010000175.1 GCA_015233755.1 Desulfamplus sp.
AGTTAATCTAATTGATATTTTAAAAAAGTCATTAATATACATACAACTACAATATTATTACAAATAATTTCTATAATTTGTAAATTTTTCGATAAAGTCCACCGAATAGGCAATGAATATATTCGGTGGCATAAGGTATCGTATTTGATACTTACTATTATGACTCCGCAACTCTTACTCCACCATAGGCAAGAAAAGAGAGGCCAGCTGTTCTAAATAGTGATTTCGTTATATCAATAATTTCTCTATCAACATAGGCTGAGAGTATTCCTACATAATCCGCTATAAAAAGAAGCGTAACTGTAACTAAAATAAGATTTATAACTTCCCCAACTTTCCCTCCCGCATATTTTTTACGTGCTTTATTAAATACAACAATAATCATTATATAAATTACTAAAGTAAAGATTAGAATAACTGTCTGAGCTGGCATTAATACCTCCAATTGATTTTATTTGTGGTTAATTTTTTCAAGTTAAATCTATCCATTCAACATTCAGATCTATTTTGTTTTGAATTACAACTAGTTATATTTTGTTTTGAATTACAACTAGTTATATTTTGTTTTGAATTTATATTCACTGTAGATTGACGTGTTGTTCCAGGAAGAGGATAAGAGTTTAAATAGTTACACGCATTACATCTAAATGTCACAATACCTTCTTTCACATTTTCGTTTGCTAAACGATTTCTTGTTCCACAATCTTCACAAAAAAAAATCAATATCCTCTTCTCCTTCTTAAAGCTTAAAAACAAAGTTAGTGCAAAATTCAATTTTTATACAATAAAATTAAGGCTTACATCACAGTTTTGCAGTAAATAAAATTTAGAATCCAAGCCAAGTTTTAATTTTTCTCCAAAGCCCTTTTGGCTGTGTGAGTTGTCTCTCAATATCTGAGGTATCTTCTGTTGGTCTATCATATAGTATCTCTTTATCTGCTAACGTTTCAACTTTATTAGCTTCTTGAGGATACAACGCTTTTGAGTTATTAGAGTTACCATCTTGGTTGCCCAGTAAAGAGGGGTTAGGTTGATTTATAAGAATAGAGTTTTGAAAATCAATATACCTTGAAAAAACATCAATAATATTAATATCTTTAGATTTATTATCAAATTTTGCTTTTATACTTGTTGTTTTACTTGTCTGAACAGCATCTGCCCCATCTTCCATAGATTCAACAATGTATAGCATAAGTTCAAGTGTTTGCTCTTCTGGTGCGGGTGCCAACAGATCAAAATATCCAGCAAGAGATTTGACCATTTTCAAAAGAAGCAATTTTTGAGGCTGATCTCTCCATAATATCTCTAATGCAGATATCTTCTCACTTATCTCTTTTATCTCCTTAAATTCACCGTGGAACATAGATTTTCCTACAGCAGATTTAAGTTCTTCAAGCAACTCAATTGCCTCTGGTGTTTCAATATCTTCAGCAACCTTTATATGCTCTGTTTTCATCTCTTCTATGCTATCAACAGATTCAATCTCTTCTTCAAACAACTCACTGTCAAACTCATAGGGAATCATACTATCATAAGAGGCTACATTAACATTGTCGATAGATTGTTGTGATGTAGCAACACCTGGTGACTCATCTATTTTACTTATAGGCTCTTCAACTATATCTTCAATACTGTCATCCTCAAATGATATTGCCTGCATGTCAAGCTCTGTATCATAATCGAAATTAGGATCAGGGCTTGCCTTTGATGATAAGTCATGACCAGATGTTGTTGATTCGCCTTTATAAGGCACAACAGTCTCACCCGAATCTGCAAACGATAGCTCTGAAAGAGGTTCATCTTCATCAAAAAAGGCATCTAATCTTGTTTGAATTTCAGGTATAGGCTGTTTCTTAAATCGATTAGGGATAACTTCTTTGATTTCAGGATTGTTAGAAGAACCTCCACTCGAACTATGTGAGACTCTATTATCAATTGAGTGGGTTCTATCCCCTGAATCTTGAAGCATGTGTATCTCTTCAATAAGATCATCTACTGGAGAGAGATTACTGCTGCTCTTTGTGCCAATAAGATCATCCATCGGACTCATTCCACCAACAGGGGGAGAGTAGCGTGATTGTGGTACAGAATTTGATTTAGCTGAAGGAGAGGGGGCAGTAACTGAAGCGCTCAAGTCTGAGCGTGGCCTTGAAGTTTTTGAAGAAGAGATAATCAGTTTTAGATCATTAAATTTCTTCATCTCCTTTAAAAGTATCTCTTTTTGCTCCGCAACTGTTAGCGCTTTATTTAACACAATCAGTTCAAAGTTTTTGTAAAGAGAATGCAAAAGTGAAATTGAATCAGGATGTGTATTTGAGCCTTTACTCATTACATAGCTTCCAATGCTCTTAAACATCTGAAGAAATGATAGGTGAATCTTACTATTTTGCCAATGAGATTGAAGTCTATTTACCTCTTTTTCTAATCTATGGATCAACTCATCTGTTATTTCCCAATCTAATGAGAGGATAATGCTTTTGAGGTCAGAGATTATGTTGGTATCAATATCAGATTGATATGATAAATTTGAGTCTTGAGAAGTTTCTTGGCTCTGCTCCCGGGTAGTTGATTTTATCTGTTGCTTCAAGTTGTTGTATTTTGCAATCTGTTCAGAAAGTATCGCCTGCTTTTTTGCAACTGGGAGATTAGCTCCAGATGCACTTGAAAGATACTCCATCTGCACTACAATTGAATGTAATAAAGATGAGATGTCTTTATTTATATTGATCTTTCCTGAGGCTGCATAATCTGATAATGCACGAGCCATTTTTATAAATGTAGATAGGATTTTATCTTGCTGCCAATGCTGACCTAAAGAGTCTGTTATTTTTATGATCTTTTGACTAATCTCATTTGTTATGCCCCTGTCAATGGAAAGCGTGAGGTGCTTAAGCTCATTGACCTGAGAGTTGATATTTTGGGTAGATAGTGTGTTCAAATTCGCACCTCCTGAAAATAAGGGTGATATTGGCTTAAAAGATTTGATCTTGAATTGATGATAGTGTCAATGAGATAATTTTTTTCAATGTGGCAATAACATTGCCTCCAGCTAAAGCACTTGCCGCAAAGGCTGGAACCCTCAATTGGCTATTTAGGTCCTGCTGCATTATCTGTGGTGAAAGAAGAGGAACTCCAGCATCTTTGAGATCATATTTGTTATACTGCATCACAAGTGGAATAGTATTAAGATCAAGATTATATGACTCAAGGTTCTCTCTTAACTGATTTAATGAATCTATATTGCTCTTCCTTTGTTCCACCATAGCATCAGCAACAAAGACAATCCCATCAACGCCTTTTAGTACAAGTTTGCGTGTTGCATTATATTTTACCTGCCCAGGTACTGTATATAACTGTATTGATACATCATATCCTTTTATTTTGCCAACATCAAAGGGAAGAAAATCAAAAAAAAGAGTTCTATCATCATGGGTTTTAAGGCTAACCATTTCGGTAGTTATGTTACTACGGTACTTTTGATAGATATATTCAAGATTAGCCGTTTTGCCACCTCTACCTGGTCCGTAATAAACTATCTTTACCTGAACCGACTTAGTTTTAATATTTATAAAAGCCAATATAAACTCCTTAGCTTAAAGTTATTATGATGCATAGATTAATCATTTAACTATATCATCAATTTTTAATTATTTATTTTTAAATTAAGAATAAATAATTTTATTAAGGGCATCAATAGTGTCGGTAACTTTTAATCTTATAATACCAAGTGATATATCTTTTTGAAACATGGTAATTAAAAGGAAATTTTGATCTATTTTACTGAAATGAACGCTTGCGGTCTCACCTCTATGAAACAAAAGAGAAAATTCAGACTCTCCAACAAGTTTTGCCATAGCTTCTACTGCAGCAAAATTACCAGCAGCAAGTGCCGCAAAAGACAAGGTGTCAAGTTTGAACTGACCGTTATCCTGTTTTGAAATAGTATTGCCTGCCATATCAATAAGCATAACATTTCTTACTCCAGCTTTAATAAGTTTTTCCTGAAGTAATTCATCAATAGCATCAAGCTGTTTTTCAGTTAAAATAGGGTATTTTTTCATGCTCTTCACCATGTTAAAATTAATAAATAGTTAAGGTTCTGCTTTTAAATCAAAATTTGACCTAAATTGTGATTTACAGTCTGATGATCTGATTGGTATTTACATATAACATTTAAAGTTTCCCTGATATGCGTCTCATTTAGTTCATTAACTCCAAGAGCTATCAATGCTCTTGCCCAATCAATTGATTCAGAGACACATGGATTTTTTTTCAAATCCATACTTCTTATTTTATTGATACTTGTGATTATTTGATCAAGCAATATCTCATTTATATGGGGAAGTTTTCTCTGAACAATCTCTTTTTCTCTTTGTGAGGTTGGATAGTCAATATATAAGTGGATACAGCGTCTCTTTAAAGCATCACTCATATCTCTGTAATTATTTGATGTAAGAAAAACAAAAGGTATAGTAGTTGACTTACGAGTGCCAAGCTCAGGAATAGTAACTTGAAAATCGCTTAAAAGTTCAAGCAAAAAAGCCTCAAACTCAGGGTCAGACTTATCTACCTCATCAATTAAAAGTACAACAGGAGAAGGAGAAGAGATAGCTTGAAGCAATGGTCTTGGCTGGATAAAACGTTCAGAAAAAAAAGCATCTTCTTGAGATGCAATTTTATCAATTGCGTCAGACAGAGATGTTGTATCAGAGATAACGGTGTTAATTCTATCTTTTACCATCTGGGTATAAAGAAGTTGTTTAGCATACTCCCATTCATAAAGAGCCTTTGCCTCATCAAGACCTTCATAACATTGGAGACGTATAAGTTGTCTATTCATACATTTAGATAGAGCCTTTGCAAGTTCAGTTTTTCCAACACCCGCAGGCCCTTCAACCAGAACCGGCTTATCTGTGGAGATTGCTATAAAAATAACGGTAGCAATCTCTCTTGATGCTATATAGTTTGCTGACTCTAACATCTCCATGACATGCTCTACATTTTTAAAAAACATCTTTTTTCCTTATTTGCGAACTATCAACCTCTGCAGAAGCTCAGTCGTTAATTATCATAGTTCAAAATTGAGACTGCCTTTTAATCTTTTTTTCACAAAATTAAACTGCTCAACTTCGGGTTTAAAAGTGTTGATAAATATATATTTTTTAAATATTTCCCTTGAGAGTTTGGT
>JADFXA010000176.1 GCA_015233755.1 Desulfamplus sp.
ATAAGAGTCTCTTCTTTTAATTTACACGCAATAATCTCTTGCCGAAGTTTTGCAATCTCATCTTTTAATTGCATATACTCTTTGCGATCAACAACTAAAGTATTCTCAGTTTCTCTATCCATTATTTTGTACTCGTTATAGGCTTGCAAGTGATTTCAATATGTTAGAATAAAATTAACAGCTTCCTTTAGGTTATCAAAAATAAAATCAGGCGTTACCTTATATCTATTATCTGTCCCAGCTTTTCCTGTTTTAACAAGAGCTGTTTTAATACCAGCATTTATACCAGTTTGAATATCTCTTGTTGTATCCCCTATTATCCACGATTTCTCCATATCAATATTGAATATGGATTTTGCTTTTTCTATCATACCAATAGCTGGTTTTCTGCATTCACAATCTTTATTATAAATTAGATTCTCTTCAAAATGAACATTGTCAGAATATTCATTATTAGGAAAAGACCTCTTTTCAGGATGATGAGGACAAAAAAATATATGGTCAAGGTAGCAGCCACGTTCTTTTAAAAGAGACTCTATTTTGTGGTGCATCTTTTCAACCATATTAATATCACATAAGTTCATTGCAACTACAGGCTGATTGGTTACTACTATACTTAAATAATCTGATCGATTAATCATCGAAATAGCTTCATAAGAAAATGGATATAATACCAAATCTTCTAATTTATTAAGATAATCAACATATTCGATTATAGTTCCATCTCTATCTATAAAAATTGCAGGTCTTTTATAGTTATCTAAATTATTTTGCAAATTATATGAAGCCATGTTCACAATCCTTTAAGTTTTTCTAACTCTTCCCACCTTGCATAAAGAGCATCAACCTCTTCTTGTGCTTTTTGAAGCAAAATACATACTTTAGCAAGCTCTTCAGGATTGCCCATAATCTCAGGCTCACCTGTTTGTGCCTGAATAGCTGTAAGTTCAGACTCTGCTTTTAGAATCTTATCCTCAATCTGGCTCAACTCAAATTTATGCTTATATGAAAAAGTTTGGGTATTTCTCTTTTCTTTTGTTTTTTCTTTAGAACTTAATTCAAAGTTAGATGGAGACTGATTATCTTTTAAATCATTTTTTTGTTGATTTAAGCACTGTCTGTAGTCAGCAAATATGCCAGAGCCACCTTTTCCATCAAAATATAGAATAGAGTTACAAACCCTATCCATGAGAAATCGATCGTGCGAAACTAATACAACAGCTCCAGCAAATTCAAGTAAACTCTCTTCAAGAACCTCAAGAGATGGAATATCAAGATCATTTGTCGGCTCATCAAGCAGAAGAATATCAGCAGGCTGCAACATCAAATTGGCAATAAGAATTCTTGCCTTTTCTCCTCCAGAGAGCCGTCTAATAGGCAGACTTAATTGACTTGGTGTAAATAGAAACTTTTTTGCCCAAGAGACAACATGAAGGCTTCTACCCTTATAAATTACTGATTCACCAGCAGGGCTTAAGGCATCTTTCAGCGTCATATCAGGGTCTAACTTTGTTCTATTTTGATCAAAAACTGCTATTTTTAAATTTTCCGCCCTGTTTACAATCCCACTATCTGGAGCTATTCTATTCTCAAGAATAGTCATAAATGTAGTTTTTCCACTACCATTTTCACCCATAAGACCAAGTCGTGTTCCTGGCATGAGCTTAAGGTTAATATTTTCAAACAGCTTCTTTCCATTGATAGATTTGGAAATATCTTTACAGATTAAAAGCTGCTTTGTCTTTCGTTCAGTTGAGTCAAAATCAATATTAACTGTCCCTGTCTGACGGTTTCTGTTTCGTATCATCGAAAGTTCAAGCCTTAATTTTTCTGCTTGATCAATTCTATATTTTGCCTTTGTTGTCCTTGCCTTTGCCCCCTGGTGCAGCCACTCTGTCTCACGCCTCATCTTATTTGAGAGTATCTCTTCTTGCTTTAGTTGTGACTCTAAGAAATTCTCCCTATATTCTGAAAATTTTATATAGCCACTATTTAAGGTAAGCAATCCTTCAGGATAGCATTTTCCAAGCTCAACGATCCTTTGGCACACATTTTCAAGAAAAGCTCTGTCATGGCTTACAACCACAAATGCAAATTTGGAGTTTTTAAGAATATCCTCAAGCCATAAAATACCTTTTATATCTAAATGGTTAGTAGGCTCATCAAGAAGCAAAATATCTGGTTCAAGGCAAAGAGAACGGGCAATTGCAACCCTTTTGTGCCACCCACCAGAGAGCTGGGAACATTTAAGGTGCTCATTCTCAAAGCCACATTTACCCAAAATACGTTTTACTCTAAAGTATCGTTCTTGTTCATCAATATCTTCATCTAAGAGACCATCAAAGAGTATCTGTTCAATTGTTTTATCAGGATCAAGACGATCTTCTTGAGGTAAATAGACCAATTTTGTGAACTGCTTTAAATATTTTTCACCAGAATCTGCTGCAGCTTCCCCTGCCATCAGTCGCAAAAGCGTAGATTTTCCACTGCCATTTCCTCCAATGAGTCCAAGGCGCTCATCTGCTTTGATATTTAAAGAGAGGTCTTCAAAGAGAGCCTCTTCACCATAAGTTTTGTAGATTGATTTGTAGCTGAATAAAAGGGTCATAGGTATGTTCGCTTTAAATTATAATATGTGGTGCAACATATAAAACAATATTTGTCGTAAGAATTAGTAACCGACAAAATATTATGATGTTATAAACCTTGTCAAGGCATAATAAATTACCATTATATGTGGAAGTTTACATGTTTGTGTAGGTATTTCAACTTGAGCTATATGCCTATCTATAGTTGAAGATGGCTAATTTTTTAATACTTTTAAACAAGTTAAAGGAAAAACAATGAAACACTACAGAAAAGAGATTTTCCTTGAAGTTCCAACAAGACGTGCATTTGTTAATATCACCCCGCAAGTTGAGGCGATCCTTAAAGAGAGCGGCATAAAAAACGGATTGCTGCTCTGTAATGCCATGCACATAACAGCATCAGTTTTTATAAATGATGATGAATCTGGTCTTCATCATGATTATGAGGTGTGGTTAGAAAAAATTGCTCCGCATGAACCTGTCTCTCAATATAGGCATAATGGCTATGAAGACAATGCCGATGCTCATATAAAAAGACAGATAATGGGTCGTGAGGTTGTTGTTGCAGTTACAGATGGGAAACTTGACTTTGGAACTTGGGAGCGTATATTTTACGGCGAATTTGATGGCAGAAGAAAGAAACGGGTTCTTGTGAAAATTATTGGCGAGTAAAAAGTTATTAGAAAAAATTGTAAATCGTTATTAAAAAAATGTTTATTCAAGGAGATTCTTATGAAAAACCCAATTAATGCATCAGATAAATTTGCAAAGAGTTATAGAAAAAATTTTGTATTTAACTCTATTAATATGATTTGGTTTATGGTTATTGTTATTTGCTTTACAGCATTACCAGATATTTCATTTTCAAAATCAGTTCCTATGGTGCCAGCAACTTTTAGTGATATTGCTGACGAGGCAAGACCTGCTGTTGTGAATATAAGAACCACAAAAAACATCAAAGGCGGTGGACGAGTTTTTAACCACTTCTTTGGTCAGCCTTTTGGTGGAGGTGGAGATGAGATGTTTCGTCAGTTCATGGAACCTTTTATGCAGCAGCAGCCAAGACAATATGAACAAAATAGTTTAGGTTCTGGGTTTATCGTAAGCTCTGAGGGATACATCGTAACGAACAATCACGTTATTGAAGGTGCAGACAGCATAAGCGTCAAGATGTATGATAACAAAGAGTATAGTGCAAAATTGGTTGGTCGTGATCCTAAGACTGATCTTGCATTAATTAAAATAGATGCAAAAGGTCTTACTTCTCTAAAACTTGGAAACTCTTCTGATTTAAAAGTTGGAACATGGGTTGTTGCAATTGGAAGCCCATTTGGTCTTGAGCAGACTGTTACTGCTGGTATTGTCAGTGCTAAGGGAAGAATTCTTGGCTCTGGCCCTTATGATGATTTTATACAGACTGATGCATCTATTAACCCGGGTAACAGCGGAGGACCTCTTCTTAACCTTGAAGGCGAAGTAATTGGAATAAATACAGCCATAATACAATCAGGACAAGGAATCGGTTTTGCCATTCCTTCCGACCTTGCAAAGGGTATTGTTGAACAACTGAAAAATTCAGGACAAGTAACTCGTGGTTGGCTTGGAGTTGCAATTCAAGACATAACTCCAGAACTTGCCGAATATTACGGAATTACAAACCGTGAAGGTGCGTTAGTTGGAACAGTCTATAAAGATCACCCAGCAGACAAAGCTGGAATAAGAGCAGGCGATATGATAATAAAAGTCAATGATGAGCCTGTGAAAACAAGTCGTGATCTCTCATCTTCTATTGCAAGACATGCTGTTGGAGAAAAAGTTGATATTACACTTATCCGTGATGGACAGCTAAAAACAGTTCAAGTTACACTCACAAAAAGGAATGACTCTGAGCAATTTGAACAATCTTTATCTCAATCAGAAAATGGGCAATTTGACGAATTGGGTATGAATTTAAGTGTTATTAATGATCAGATTGCTTCAAGATTTGGCTATGACCCAAGAACAAAAGGTCTTGTCGTTATTGAGATCGAGCCTGACAGCAAGGCTGCGATTTCTGGTATTCGAGTTGGAGATGTTTTAAGAGAGGTAAATCACAGAGCTGTTGACAATATAAATCAGTATAACGCTATATTGAAGCAAACTCAAAAAGGGTCTTCTCTTCAGTTGCTTTTTATAAGAGGAAATGCAAGTTTTATAGCTGTAAGGCTTGTGAAATAGTCTAACCTGTTAGAGGCTGCTTAGAAGTTATCTGTAACGTTTAAACATTGTTGCAATTAAAGAGATATAAACCGTTATTTTAGAAGCGAGTGTTTGTCTTTGATAGATTTGCATCATACACTTTAACTAAAAACGAAAAGCCGAGTATATCAACCCTGAAAAATATTCTGATTATAACACTTTTGCAATGCTTGATATTTTACAGGATAGGGAAAGTTATCTATCAATTTTATTGATCTCTAAACTATTACAATTATAGTAGCTTTCCAACCAGTCGCTTAACCAGACCGCCAGAACGTTAGCGGTTCTTGGCAAACATCCTTCGGCGGCTTGTTAGCTGGGCGTTGTGCTTTACAAAAGG
>JADFXA010000177.1 GCA_015233755.1 Desulfamplus sp.
GACTCTGTAAGATCAACATATTTTCCTACAATCGCAATATTTACAGAATGTCTTGGATTTTTAAGTTTTTCAACCATATCACGCCACTCTTCAAGACGTGGCGCTCTTGCCCAGATATTTAGTTTTTGTAAAATCTTGTCGCCTAAACCTTCGCTGTTATAGACAAGCGGAACTTCATATATGCAATCAACATCTTTTGCAGTAAAGACAGAATCTTTATCAATATTGCAAAAAAGAGCTATTTTTGCCTTTATTTCAGGGGATAGATAGCGATCAGTTCTGCACAAAAGAATATCTGGCTGAATACCTATGCTTCTTAGCTCCTTAACACTGTGCTGAGTTGGTTTTGTCTTAAGCTCTCCAGCAGTGCCAATATACGGAACAAGGGTAAGGTGGATATAAATTACATTATTCTTTCCAACATCAGCTCTAAATTGGCGGATTGCCTCTAAAAATGGCAAAGATTCAATATCTCCTATTGTGCCGCCAATCTCAACAATAACAACATCAGCACCATCAGAGACAAGGGTAATACACTGCTTTATCTCATCTGTGATATGGGGAATGACCTGAACAGTTCCACCAAGATACTCACCGCGCCTCTCTTTTGTGATGACAGAGTGGTAAATCTTGCCAGTTGTAAAGTTGTTATTTTTCCCAAGTTTTGCGGTTGTAAAACGCTCATAGTGTCCAAGGTCAAGGTCAGTTTCAGCACCATCATCAGTTACAAATACTTCGCCGTGCTGAAAAGGGTTCATTGTTCCTGGATCAACATTTATATAAGGATCAAGTTTTTGTATTGTTACTGTAAGGCCTCTACTCTCAAGCAATAGACCTATAGCGGCAGATGCCAAACCTTTACCAAGGGAGGATAAAACACCTCCAGTAACAAAAATATATTTAGTTGTCTCTCCCATTTTTAAAGAAATAGCTCCTCTGGAAAAAGTGCACCTACACCAAGCTCCTCTTCAATTCTAATTAGCTGATTATACTTTGCAATTCTGTCACTTCTTGACATTGAACCAGTTTTTATCTGACCGCTATTTACTGCAACTGCAAGATCTGCAATAAAAGAGTCTTCCGTTTCACCAGAACGGTGAGAAATAACAGTGGTGTATCCTGAAGTTTTTGCCATTAAAATAGTATCTAAAGTTTCTGTGACTGTACCAATCTGATTTAATTTAATAAGAATTGAGTTTCCGACTCCATCAGCTATACCTTTTCTGAATATATCTGGATTAGTAACAAAAATGTCATCACCAACAATCTGAAGCTCATCTCCAAGACGCTGTGTCATCATCTGCCAATTTGCCCAATCTTGTTCTGCCAAGCCATCTTCAATTGAGCAGAGTGGAAATCTTGTTTTAAGGTCTTCATAGTAATCCACAAGAGCTTCTGCTGAAAGCTCTTTACCCTCTGAAGCAAATATATATTTACCATTTTTGTAAAATTCACTTGCTGCTGCGTCTAAAGCAATTCCTATATCTTTGCCAGGACGATACCCAGCGGACTCAATTGCATTTACTATATATTCTAAAGCCTCTTCATTTGATTTAAGATTTGGTGCAAATCCACCCTCATCACCAACTGCAGTGTTTAGACCTGCCTTGTTGAGGATTCCTCTTAAACAGTGAAATGTTTCAGCTCCCATTCTAACAGCTTCAACAATTGATGTAGCACCATAAGGAACTATCATAAACTCTTGAATATCAAGGTTATTTGGTGCGTGAGCTCCTCCATTAATAACATTCATCATAGGAACAGGAAGAACTCTTGCGGTTATTCCACCAATATGACGAAACAGAGAAATACCAGCAGCATTTGCAGCAGCTCTTGCAGCAGCCATTGACACTCCTAAAATTGCATTTGCACCAAGCCTTGATTTGTTCTCTGTGCCATCAATGTCAATCATTGTTCTGTCAAGACCCGCTTGATCCATTGCATCAAATCCAATAATTTCAGGAGCAATAACTTCATTAACATTAGCAACAGCATTCATAACACCCTTGCCAGAGTAACGATTTTGTGAGTTATCCCTCATCTCCAGAGCTTCACGAGTTCCAGTTGAAGCACCAGATGGAACAGCAGCTCTTCCCTTTGATCCGCAAGCAAGAACAAGATCAACCTCTACCGTTGGGTTTCCTCTTGAATCTAAAATCTCCCTTGCATTTACACTTATTATCTCGGTCATATTGATACAATCCCCTCTATTTAAAAATGTTATTTAAAAATTAAAATTTAATTTGAAAAAGTAGTTTAAAAAAATACAAGTTAATATAACACCATCTTTACTCTGTCAATTTTTTGTTTAGTATTGAAGAGATAGCCCCAATTTTATTACTATTTAGCAATTCACCCATTTGTTGACTTTTTAGCTCTATATGGTAATTGAAATCACACTAATCAATCCAAATAACTCTTTATAATAACCATTTAGATTTATACAATGAAAATGGAAAAAAACTTCAAAATTATCGTAGAATATGATGGCACTCATTTTGATGGATGGCAGGTTCAAAAAAAAGGAATTACAGTTCAAGGAGAGCTTGAGAAAGCACTCTCCATGATTTTAAATCAACCAATCAAAGTTATTGGCTCAGGCAGAACAGATGCGGGAGTGCATGCTATAGGGCAAGTTGCAAATTTTCATGCTGCAATAGATAATGTTAAATTAGATATAATATCTCAAACTATTCTTAAAGGGCTTAACAGTATAATAAAAACTCCGATTATTATAAAATCGTGCAATACTGTAGATCCTTATTTTCACGCACGATATAATGCTATCTCTAAAGAGTATCACTACCACATTTTAAATAGTGATATGCCATCTGCTTTAGGTAGAGATTATGCGTGGCATATAAAGCAGGGTCTTGATATGTATAAGATGAAAATGTGCTGTGATATGCTAACAGGAGAACATGATTTTAAATCATTTGAAGCAAGTGGAAGCCCAAGAATCCATACAATAAGAAAAATCTACAGTGCAAATATGGAATATCTAAATATAAAAAAACTTAAATCAGATAGTTTTATTAATACCATCCCCCAAATCCCCTTATTAGATGAAGATGCAGATGCATATTTGGGCGTTAAAGAGCATATTATATTTAAAATTGTGGGTAATGGTTTTTTACGTTTTATGGTTAGGAATATAGTTGGGACTCTCGTAATGGTAGGATTATCAAAGATAACACCAGAATATTTTAGGGAAATTCTCAATTCAAGAAATAGAACCCTTGCAGGTGCAACTGCTCCTGCAAGGGGACTGTTTTTAATGCGTGTAAATTATGAGTAATTAACTATTTTACTCATAATAATTCAAATGAATCTTTATGGTAGGGGCATTTAATTTAGTTTTCTTAACTCATTGATACCTTGAAGAACCATATCAAATAGAAGTTTGATCTGATCTTGTTCAAGACAAGAGAATGCAACCCTTATATTATCCTTTCCAAGTGAGATAAGGCCAATACCATAATTATCAAGCATGTGCAGACGCAATGTTTCGGCATCTACATCTTTAAGGCGTATGCACATAAAGTAACCAGAGTTAAAAGGATATACATCCCAAGCATCGCTATAAATAGGGTCTTTTAACACCTCTTTTATAGCCAATGCTCTTGACTTTAGTAGATCAAATTTCTCTTGCTTATATTTAGGATAATTTTCATCTTCCATTGATTTTAGCACAACTGATTGACTAAGATGCGATGCATTAGAGACGCATCCACGAATACAACCAGCAGTTTTTTTCTCCAAGGCAAAGTAAAGATCGCTTAAAGAAGGTTTTTTAGAAGAAGACGAACACCCAGAAACTGCAACTGAAGAGTCAGAATCTACACCAACTCCATAAGTTACAAAACCCGTTCTAAGCCCCCAAACATAATCCTCTTTAGTTGCTCCATCTAATTTTACAGCAACAAGACGTTTATCTGCACCAGTAAGAAGAGAAAAGATAGACTCTTTCATAGTCTCTTGTTCGTAAAACAGACCAAAATAGGCATCATCACATCCAACTACAACATTAGAGCCATGTTTTGCAACACCAATCAAAATTGAAGAGACCCTCTTTGCCTCATCAACAGATAACGTGTATCCTGTAGGATTATGAGGAAAATTAAGCAGCACAACAACTTTCTTATTGTTAGAAGACTCTCTTAAAATAGTATGCTCAAAAGAGTCAATATCTATCTGTTTAAGATCAGGCGTATAGGTATTATATTGCACGATTTTGGCTCGATTTCTTATGCCAAAGGTCATGCTATAATTCCCCCACATCATATCAGGCAATATAACAGTATCACCAGCATCAACCCATAAGTCTGAAAAAGTGCTTACAGAGTGAGTAATTCCACCCGTTACAACAGGAAGACTTATCTCTTTTCCGACAAGAGAAGGATTTTTTTGAAAAAGAGCGTGTTTCCATTTTTCTCTGAGTTCAGGCACTCCAAATGATGATGCGTAAGGTAAAAAATTGTCAGGATCGATGCCATTTATAAGAGCTGTTATAGATGGCAATGCCATCACTCTATTGTTTTGCTTTGCAATACCTATTGTTGCGTTTATTTTGTGTGCCTTTTGTTTAGCTTCAGCACTTTGAGTTAATATTCCTTTGGGGAAATAGAGTTTTTTCCCCATTTCCGATAACATCTCCAAAATATGGGGATTCACATTTTCTATAATAGAATTCAATTCTGCAGCAAGGGGATTCATATTAGATATTTTTCCTAATGTTGCTAATTTATATTAAGCCTATTTTCTCTTTGATGCTTTAATTGGATTGAGTTTCTGTTTCTTAACTTCAACAACAACTTTAGCATGAGTTGCAAGGTTGCAAATACCATTTTTCCATTTGATCGATGGATCTGGAGCTGCGGTGCAGAATTTTCCATTAGCATTTTCTACAATCCTCTGGCATCCTTCACACTTCTCAACTATAGGTTTACACTCTCCGCCATTATATTTACAGCCACTATTTGACATAAAAACACATTCATCACCGTTTCTTACAGTTGTACAGATCATTTGCTTAAACTCCGTATAGTTTTTTAAAAAAATAATGGAAACCAATTGGTTTCCCCTCTATTAATAACCATTTTTAATTTTATTACCTTTAATTGAATAAA
>JADFXA010000178.1 GCA_015233755.1 Desulfamplus sp.
GACACTTTTTTCTTTATACATTGAATAAATCCAGCTGATTAAATAAGGTTATTGTTTTTAAGTTTAAAAAAATACTATATTTGGTAGTGGGTCAAACATGTTGATCAAGTAGATTTCAGGAAAGAACCCGCGGTGAAATAATAACTATTGATGTACATGCCAATAATATTATCGTGAATGTTTTCGTTCTTTGAAAAGCAGATAGTCTTGCGGGTCAGCCGCTTGATATAACTCCAGAACTCATCGCCTTAGGCGCTTCTTTGAATTTCAACATCCATAGGTGCAATCTTTTTTTCGAACGGAAAATATGGATTTACTTCAAGCGGCGCTTTTTTTTAGGCTCAGAAATAACAGTTCCTTTTGCAATCCCCAGATTCATGCTGATGTCTCTTACTCAGCTGCTATTGATGATCTGCTTTTATATCTGTTCTTTAATGCCGGAGCGGCAGGCATTATAAGAATAGTCAATCTGGAAGGATTTTCTGCATATCTTGCAGCGGTATCGATGTACACCGCTCTTGCTATATCCATTTTTTTACCAGATCAGCTTGTCCACATTCAGGGCATTTGATTTCGGCATATTGTTTCATGCTGGTATATTAACCGATAATAAAAACCTTATGAACTTATTTGACCCACTACCTAAAATCTTAATATAGGAAAAATAAAAATGTTTAATTCTCAAGAGATCATCTCAACAATAGAGATGGTTAAAAATGAACATCTTGATGTTAGAGCAGTAACACTTGGAATCAACCTCTTTGACTGCATAAGCCATGATCTTAATGTGTTTAAGAAGAATGTTAGAAATAAGATAGTTAAAAATGCCTCAAATCTTGTCAGTGTCTGTGATGCTGTGGGTGAGAAATATGGAATTGCCGTTGTAAATAAACGCATATCTATAAGCCCGATTGCTTTGGTCGCAGCACCTTTTTCAGCTTCTCAGATGGTTGAAATTGCTCACACTCTTAACGATGTTGCAAGAGAGGTTAATATAGATTTTTTGGGCGGATTTTCTGCCCTTGTTGAAAAAGGGATTGCTGTTGGAGACAGTGCCTTGATTGATGCTTTACCAGAAGCTCTTGCACAAACTCAGAGACTTTGTGCATCTGTTAATGTTGCTACTACTCGTTCTGGAATTAATATGGATGCTGTCTTGCAGATTTCCCGTGCAATTAAAAAAGCTTCAGAACTATCAAAAGCAGATGATGGACTTGCCTGTGCAAAGCTGTGTGTTTTTGCAAACATTCCACAAGATATGCCATTTATGGCTGGAGCCTATCTTGGAGTAGGGGAGGCCGATGCTGTTATTAATGTTGGTGTAAGCGGTCCTGGTGTTGTAAAAAAAGCAATTGAGAGAGCAATTGAAAACTCACCAAATATTAGCCTTGGCAAGATTGCTGAAATCATCAAAAATACGGCTTGTAAGGTTACAAGGGTAGGGGAGCTTATAGGCAGAGAGGTTGCTGAAGAATTAAATATTCGATTTGGAGTTGTAGATCTATCACTTGCTCCAACACCTACTGTTGGAGATAGCATTGGAGAAATTTTTCAGACTTTAGGGCTTACAAGCATAGGAGTTCCAGGTTCTACAGCAGCTTTGGCAATGTTAAATGATGCAGTTAAGAAAGGCGGTGCATTTGCAAGCTCTCATGTTGGTGGATTAAGTGGTGCTTTTATTCCTGTTAGTGAAGATCTAAATATTGCAGAAGCTGCAGCAAACGGCTATCTCTCAATTGAAAAACTCGAAGCTATGACCTGTGTCTGTTCTGTTGGGCTTGATATGGTTCCTGTTCCTGGAGATATTTCAGAAGAGACTTTAGCTGGAATTATTGCTGATGAGATGGCAATTGGAATGATAAATAATAAAACAACAGCAACAAGGATTATTCCAGTTCCGGGCAAGAAAGCCGGTGATAAGGTGAGTTTTGGGGGGCTTCTTGGTGAGGCAACAATTATGGATGTTCCTCATGCCACAAATAGAGATGTTTTTGTAACTCGTGGTGGAAGAATTCCAGCACCGATCCACAGTCTTAAAAATTAGGATAATTTATGCAAACAGCAATAACAGACACAAACAATATAAATACAATAAAAGATGAGAGCAAAATTAATATGAACATTATTTTTGCCCTTACACTTGTTCACTTTACAGGAGACTTTTACAGCTCATTCTCAAGCCCTCTTATGCCGGTATTTGTTGATAAACTTTCACTCTCACTTGCACAGGTTGGGATCATAACAGGTCTTGTTCGTATTCTCTCATTTGTTATTCAGCCATGTGTGGGCTATCTTGCTGACCGCTATCAAACTCGATCTTTTATCTTTTTTGGTCTTTTTTTCACCATTATATTTATCCCCTTATCTGGTATTGCAACAAACTATTATGTGTTGATGTTATTTCTTGCTATTGGTTCTGTTGGATCATCTATGTTTCACCCATCAGTAACTGGCATGGTTCCGCTTTACAGTGGCTCTAAAAAAGCATTTGCACTATCTATATTCAATACGGGAGGAACTTTGGCATTTGGAGTCGGACCTATTTTTATATCTTGGTATGTTGCCTCGTTTGGTCTTGAAAAGATGCCTTTAACCATGGTGATAGGGGTTGTCTTTTTTTTCATCTGTCTTGCCTATATTCCAATGCCTGTAAGCGAAGGGTTTAAAAACACAGGATTTATCGGTTCTCTAAAAGAGAGCATTGGGGAAGTTTGGAGACCTATTGCCTTAATATGGTTAGTTATGGTGTTAAGATCTGTTATTGCCCAATCATATATGACCTTTATGCCTGTCTATCTATCCAAAAAAGGACATGATCTTGTCTCTGTGGGAATTATTGTTGCTCTTTTTATCATTGCTGGAACTATCAGCGGACTTTGGGCTGGCTATTCTTCAGATAGATTGGGATACAAAAAAATATTTGCTACAACAAATATTTTGATGATCCCAGCAACTCTTATCTATCTGTGGCTGCCTGGAAAATGGGTCTATTTGGGGGCTTTTATTGCAGGATTTTTTATTTTAGCATCTTTACCTTTAGGAGTTGCAATGGCTCAGACGCTTGCACCAAAAGGGAGATCAATGGTCTCAAGCCTTATGATGGGTCTTGCGTACGGTCTTGGTGGAGTTGCATCGCCTATAATTGGAAAACTTGCTGATATTTACTCAATAGAGACCGTTCTATTTTATCTGGCTTTTTTACCAATACTAAGCATTATTATTATTGCAAAATTTCCTGATGTCAGAGTTTCTGATAGCTATTAACTGTTTATACTTATTACGTCATAAATTGAGTTTTTATTCAGTCTTTCGCCGATGGTTAAAACCATCGGCAAGTTAAAACAAAGTCCTCTTAAGAGGACTTGAAAAATTCGCCCTGAGCTTAATTCTAAATTTTAAGGCTTAACAATCAGCCTTTGACCCGGTTTTATTACGCTTTTTCTGGTAAGATTGTTAAGTTTTAGAAGGGTCTCAAAAGTTATTCCATACTTTTGTGCAATTCCAGTAAGACTATCTCCAGCTCTGACAAGGTGATAGCGGTTATTATTTAAAGTAGAAACTCCTTTATTAAGATGCCCAGAAGAGGAGTTTGTTTGTTGAATATAAGTTCCTTGCTGAATAGCTCCTTGTTGAGTTGATGTCTTATTTTCCCCACCATATCTTGAAAGCTCTTTTGCAAACTCTTGATAAAATGTTCTATCCATCCCTGGTGGAATTAAAATAGAGTATCTTCCAGCATCAAGATAATATCCTCTTATGTCAGGGTTTAAATCTTTAATCTCTTTAAAATAGCTGTTAGCTGCCCGTGCAATAAGTGTAATCGGCACTCTTACAGGACAATCTAAAGTAACTTTGGCAAAATCAAGAACAGGATAGTAATCTTCACGAGAGAAATTAAACCCATATTTTGCAGGATTTTCCATTATCTCTCTTGCTACAATTACTCTTAAAACATACCTTTGAGTCTCTTGTGGAAGATATAGTTTGTAATAGTCATAAACCTCTTGTAACGCCATCTCTCTTGCAAGACCATTTTCACCCATATTGTATGCTGCTAAAGCAAGTGGCCACGAGTTGAAACGTGAGTATAGTTTCCTAAAATAATCACATGCTGCCCTTGTAGATTGAATCATATTCTTTCTTGCATCAATATTATCGTCAAGTCTCAATCCATACTCTTGACCTGTTGCTGGCATAAACTGCCATGTTCCCATAGCCCCTTTATTTGAACCAGCCTGTGCTCTTAAACCACTTTCAATTACCGCGACATATTTTAAATCCAGTGGCATTCCGTATTCTTTAAGGATTCTATCTATATGCGGGAAATATTGAGATGCCCGTTTTATCCATAAGATAACTTGTGCCCTGTCCCATAGAATAAGAAGCATCTCCCTTTCAAGTCTCTCTCTTACATCTTGAATTTCAATTGGTATTTTACTACCACAAAAATCTAAAGAGCCTGAGTAATTGGCACTTTTGACTAAAGATGGAATTATCTCACTGTTTATGCTTATAGTATTTCTTGTATAAGCAGAATTTAAACTTGGTTGACTATTGGGTTGCCGAACAATGTTTGTTGTAAGTGGCGATTCATTATCTGCAATAACAGCAGAAGAATCTTTAACTGTCCAAGATTTATTTGCCGCAAGAGTTGGGATTGACAAAATAAGTAGTGTTAAACTTAGATTCAGAATAAATTTCATATAAAATTCCCTTAAATTTTGAATATTAAACAAACAATTCTATGATACTTATATTTTTTCTATAATTTTGTTTAGATTCTTTTTTAGCGCTGGTAAGTGATTCTGAATAATATCCCAAACTTCTTCAGCATCTATCCCAAAGTAGTTGTGTGCAATAATGTTTCTGAAACCTCGAATGTTGTGCCAATCTAAATGGTTATATTCATCAATTATTGTTTCCGATAATCTTGCAACCATTTCTCCAATGACTATAAAGTTCATCATTGATGCATCGAAACTTCGCTGATCATGATAAAATTCATCTGCATATTATATCCTTCAGAATATTGTAGAATTTTTTCCAAAGCACTGAAAGCTGATTTCAAATTCAATTTATCCTTCTCAGAGATAAATAACCTCATTTTCAAGATACATTCTTGCATAGG
>JADFXA010000179.1 GCA_015233755.1 Desulfamplus sp.
AAATAAAAACTTTAAGGAGATACATTATGAATTTTAAATCTGTTGACGATATTCTTGCTTATGCAATCGAAAAAGAGAACGAGGCTGTTAAATTTTACACAGACCTAAGCAAAAAAGATAATTTTAAATCTGTAAAAGAAACTTTTATAAGTTTTGCAAAAGAGGAACAAAAACATGCTGATCTTCTATCAGGTCTAAGCAGTGATAAAGGTAAAGTTAATGAATATGAACTGAAAACTATACCTGATCTTAAGATTAGTGACTATCTTGTTGATACAGAATACAAAGAGGGAATGTTTATGCAAGATATTTTAAGAATTGCCATGAAACGTGAAGAGATGGCAGTAAAACTATATAAAGACCTTGCAACTAAAACAGATAATAGTGAAATTATAAAAATTCTTAATCTTCTTGCACAAGAAGAGTCAAAGCACAAACTCGGATTAGAAACTATGTATGATGACTTTCTTGCAGCAAACGAAAATTGATATTTTCTGATACTGCATAGTGGTAATTTTATATAAGAATGTGGGCGATCTTTAGGTCGTCCATATTTTTTTTATTATATGATAACTATTTTAAGAGCCGTATTGAATTGTACAGACCAATTGCTGAAGCATGGATAAATGATATTCTAAGTAAGAAAGATATGTTAAAAATATTAGCAAATCATAATAACTATAAAATAGGATAAATTAGAGGCATAAAAGGTTATATAATGAGTTTAGATAAGTTAAAAAATAGAATTAAAGCACATCCTGATTATTCTAAAGTCGGCATGGTTTTATACCACAATGGTGTTGTTCGTAAGACTACAAGAGATGGGCAAGAGGTTACAGGCTTAGCCATAACTGTGAACCACGAGAAACTCAAAGAAATTATTCAAGAGCAGAAGGCAAAATCAGGTATTATCGAAGTTATAGTTGAGATTGAGGAAAACAGACCACTAAATGTTGGTGATGATGTTATGTATATTGCTGTAGCAGGTGATATAAGAGAGAATGTAATTGCCACTCTAACTGAGACATTAAATCGTGTTAAGAGTGAAGTAACATCAAAAGAGCAGTTTATCAAAAATTAGAGCCTGTAAATATACTCTAACCCATTTTAGCTAAACCCTATTCCTGTCAACTTAGGATCAAGTTTAACTGTCATCAATTTGTATACTAAAAGTTCTATTGTTAGAAAAACAGATTGTCAAATTCAAGATGTATATCTGATATTTCAGGGACAACGCAAAAAGAAATTATGAAGAAGATATCTATTTTTACAACAGTTTTTATGCTTCTCTATTGTCTAATTGCGGAATATTCTACAGCATATATACTTGAGGGGTTTAATTCAGAAAGCTCAACGTTGGGATTCAAATCATCTGGTAATTGGAGAATATCTGAGGGTGCACTTCATTATGACAATCCAAATCCTCAAAAATATTATTATACATGGTTTGGTTGGAATGGTGGAGAAAACCCCGGAGGTTGGGCACCATCTCTTAAACAATCCAACTACTTTTACGAATTTGCAGTATCTGTAATCGTAAATTGTGAAAAAACGCCAGATAATAAATTCTATGGATTGTATGCTTGCGGTCAGCAAACTCAAAATAACCAAGCTGATATTATAATGTTCAGAATTAGCCTTAATGGATATTATCGTGTAGAGGTACTAAAAGATGGAAAGTGGGATTTTTATACTGGCTATATTAAATCAGGGGCAATAACTGGAAAAAATGATAGACTAACCATTCTTAAGCAAGGCAATCTTTTTCGTTTTTTCATTAATTATAATGAGGTGGAATTTCTTAAATTTGATAAACATTTTGGCGGTTCTGTAGGTATTGTGTCAGAAGATGATGCAAAACCGTGGTTTGATAATTTTGAGGTCGTCAATTTAGCAAACCAGCAACCTGTCTATAAACCAGATGCAGGGACTTTAAATATTTCTCGGCTGGATATTCTGAATGCTGGAGGTCTATCCGGAGCATACAGCGTCTCTTTAAATAGTGACGGTTTGCAGCCAGCCTCATTTAATTTAGTGGAAGCTGAGGTCTTCCAATCATCTGAAAATTTTTTCTCTTGGCATGATATTTTTAACAAAATATCGCTTTCAAGCTTTCGACCATCGTTTGATTTTAAAAATAATACTATGCAGCTTCCATCAGTACGTCAGGAGGAGAGTACTGGAGCAATCAAACTTATCAAAATGACCCTCAATCTTGAGAATGATGATAAGTTTGTTAGATTAAAATTAAACTCATTGAATGAGTATATTCCTGATTGCTCCGCAGTTGACCAGAACCTTTGGATATACAATCGCATGAAGGATATCTATTATTGGTATGACAAGATTCCTAAAATTGACTCTAAAAAATACTCTTCTCCAGAGAAGCTTCTTGAAGAAATCAAATACAAAACATTAGATAAATGGAGCTATATCACTAATAAGTCTTCTTACTCTTCTCTTTTTGAAGAGGGCACATATATAGGCATAGGTTATGGAAGCAAATATGATGATAAAGGTAATTTGAGGATAAGCCACGTCTATCCTAACTCTCCAGTAGAACGAGCAGGTGTAAAAAGAGGATGGAAACTTCTAAAAATTAATGACAAAAGTGTTGAGGAGATTGAAAACAATAAGCTTTGGAATGAGATATACGGAGAAGATCGTGTCGGAGTTGTTGTTGATTTGCAACTTGAAGATTTGAAAGAAAATGTAGTTGAAATATCGTTGTTAAAGGAGAAGGTTAAGATTAACACCGTTTTCCATTATGACACTTTTAATATAGATAACAAAAAAGTAGGCTATTTGGTTTTCATGAGTTTTTTGCAAACTTCTGAGGATGAATTGGATAAGGTTTTCCAATATTTTAAGCAAAACAATATAGCAGAACTTATCCTTGATCTACGATATAACACAGGTGGCTTGGTATCCATAGCTGCTAGTTTAGCTTCACTCATATCAGGAGATAAAACAGATGGAAAGACATTTGCGTCTGTAAAATATAACAAAAACCATAAGAATGATAATTACAACTACATTTTTAGTAAGAAGAATAACTCACTTAATCTTTCAAGAATCATTGTAATAACAGGGGCTTCCACTTGTTCCGCCAGTGAATTGGTTATAAACGGACTTAATCCGTTTTTGGATGTTGTGACAATTGGGAATACTACTTGTGGAAAGCCTGTTGGAATGTCAAGCCAGTTTTTTTGTGATAAAGTTCTTCAGCCTATCACTTTTGAGACTGTGAATGATGAAGGAAAAGGTGGGTATTTCAAAGGAATCGAACCAGATTACAAGATTGCTGATGATTTAACTTTAGAATTTGGAGATCCCAATGAAACATCTTTAATGGAAGCGCTATACTATTTAGAAAACGGCAAATTTTCATCAAGCAGCCGTATTGCAGATCGAATACAACCTTCCGTATCTTCAAAAGAACAGTCTGTTTCAGGGTTTAAGAAGTTTATAGGGTCATTCTAATTAGCACAATTTATGGAACAAGATGATTAATAAAAATATACCAAGTCACTTAGAATCTCATATAAAAAGCAGAGTTGAAGAGCTTGAAAAAGTAATCGAAGAAAAAAAAATAATACTACCTTTAAAGTATCACTCTATAACTGAAGAGCTTAATAAGGTTTTATTATTTAGCGATTTTGCAGCTTCCTCTTTAATAAAAAATCCCGCATTACTTATTGATTTGATTGAATCAGGCGATCTTGAAAGATCATATTTTGATGATGAGTATAAGCTAAAAATTGATGAGCAGATTCATAATCATTTAAATAAACCAATTAACAATATTCCAATAAACGACAATCCCCTAATAAATGATAATGTTCTGATAAAATTTGATGATGCTGCATTAAAAGAGGTGCTGGGAATAATCAGAGAACGTGAGATGGTAAGAATTGCGTGGCAAGATATTGTTGAGAAAGTCCCTCTTGAACAGACCTTAAAAGATTTATCTAACCTTGCTGAGGCATTTGTTGACAAAGTAATAAATTTTACATATGATAAGTTCTGTCTTACATATGGAACTCCTCTTGATAGCCAAGGCAATATTCAAAAACCTATAGTTCTTGGTATGGGTAAACTTGGTGCTCAAGAGTTGAATTTTTCATCTGACATAGATCTTATTTTTGCCTATCCTGAAGATCTCGAATTTGAATCTAATAATGTTATATCAAGCAACGAAACATTATTGAGCAACAAAAAATTAAGTACTATCAATACCACAGGGGAATTTTTCACAAAAGTGTACAAAAATTTCTTAAAGGTTTTTGATTCATCTACAATCTTCTCAACTACGAGTAATTCAAACCAGTGTGGTTCTTCATGTAGCAGCTCAATGCTTTTTCGTGTTGACACACGTCTTCGTCCATTTGGGGCAAATGGTCCTATTGCCATGAGCTTTTACACGATGGAAGAGTATTATCAAACGCAAGGACGTGATTGGGAACGCTACGCATTGATCAAAGCTCGTCCAATTGCTGGAGATATTGATGCTGGTTACACTCTTCTTAAAATTCTAAATCCTTTTATTTACAGAAGATATTTTGATTATGGATCTTTTGATTCGTTAAGAGATATGAAAAAACGAATCTCGCTTCAAGTAAAAGATAAGAGATTTAAAAACAACATTAAACTTGGTGCTGGTGGAATACGAGAAATCGAGTTTTTTGGTCAGGTGTTTCAGTTGATAAGAGGTGGAGTTGAACCTGAATTTCAAGAACGTAAAATTCTTAAGATCCTTGAATTGCTTGTTCATCGCAACTGTATTGATGCAAAAACTTGCGAAGAACTTACTGAAGCCTACTGTTTTCTTCGTAAAGTTGAACACAGATTACAAGAATACAACGACCGTCAAACCCATGATCTACCTGAAAAAGATGATGAAAAATTGAGGCTTGCTCTTTCAATGGGATTTGGCAAGAATTTTAATTATTCTGATTCTTGCAATAATAAAACTGATGCTAACTGCTCTGATGATAAATACCTTAATGCTTATTGTGACGATGTAATAATTACTGCTTTTTATGAAGTTTTAAATGGTTATATGTCAAAGGTTCATGAACATAATCA
>JADFXA010000017.1 GCA_015233755.1 Desulfamplus sp.
CGCAACTGGTTGTTGTTGAGGAGTAGCAAGCTCCATCTCGTCATCAAGTGAGAAATCAAGATCCAGTTCAAGACCACTATCTGTATCTACAGGTTGGGGAGCTGGTTTAGGTTTAGGTGGTGGTGGAATGGGTTGTTGCTGAGGAGTAGCAAGTTCCATATCGTCATCGAGTGAGAAGTCAAGATCAAGTTCATCTTTATTTTTATAAGAGTCCTTACCGTCATTTTCTATTTTTAAGTTAGATTCTGCTTGCTTATCTACAAAAATATCATTTTCAAGTTTTAGCTCCTCGTCAATCTTAAGATCATAATCATCAATTTTTAATTCACTTTCAAGCTGTAAATTATTATCAATCTTAAGGTCTCCCCCATCAATTGTTAATTCGTTTTCAAGTTTCAAATCACTATCAATAGTAAGTGCATTATTATCTTTTTGAATAATATCTTCAGATTTAGGAGAAATAGTTATGGGTTTTGATGACAATTTCTCTTCAACCTCTATAAGAGCGTTGTCAGGAGGATACGCTTTGAATATGTGTTTGCACATACTACAGCGAACTTTAGAACCATCTTTTTTAAGAACTGATTCATCAAGGTTGAATTTTGTTGAGCATTTTTCACAGGTGATAATCATAAGTTTCCTCTTGTCATCTTATGTTCAGCCATAAGCCAATTTTTATTTAGAAGATAAATTCTAAGTGAAAGCTGAATGCCAATTTAACGTTGATACCACAAATGAGATGGAGTAGATGTTATAATTTTAAGTCGAAAATTGCGGGAAGGTTTCTATATTTTTCATTATAATCAAGACCATAACCCACAATAAACCCTTTTTCAATATCAAAACATGAATAATGAACATCAATTGGTAATTCACGACGTTCATTCTTATTAATCAATGCACATATTTTTACTGAGGCGGGTTTCAGAGTTTGAAAATATCTCATTAAAGCAGTAAGAGTTGTTCCCGTATCTACAATATCTTCAACAATCAAAATATCTTTACCTTCAAGTTGTATATCTGGCAGCTTGGTAAATTTAATACTTCCAGTAGTTTCCGTACCGCTATAGCTTGAAGTTCCAACAAGGTCAATTTCATGTTCAATTGTAATTTCTCTTGTAAGATCAGATAGAAAAATAATTGAACCTTTCAAGATACCAACAAGAACAAGCTTCTTGTTTTTGTAATCTCTTGAGATAAGTTCAGCAGCATATTTAATCTTTATCTGTATCTCCTCTGCGGAGATCATAGGAATCAATTTTGTCATAATTTATTTATAATCCTGTTTCTGCCAGTTTTTCAACAAGTTTTTTCTGTTTGTTATCAAGTTCTTTGGGAATATTTACATGAATCACAACAAATAGATCTCCGTATCCATCAGTGTTCATTTGTGGAATACCTTGTTGTGCTAATCTAAGTTTTGCTTTATGTTTTGTTCCCGGTGGAATATTTATTGTCATCTCTTTTCCAGAAGGAGTTGAAATATCAACTTTAGTGCCAAGTAGTGCTTCTGTAAGTTTGATCTCCTTAATAGTTGAAATATCATTGCCTTCTATATCAAATTGAGGGTGTGGTAAAGGCTTTGATTTTATAAAAAGATTACCTCGTGGTCCACCATAAGGGCTTGGTTCTCCTTTTCCTTGCACTCTAATCTTTTTACCAGTAGTCATACCTTTTGGTATCTTTACAGTTATTGTCTCGCTATTACCTCCTTGATTTATAGTTACAGTTTTTTGACAACCATTAATTATCTCATCAAGTGTAAGAGCTATCTCATATTCAATATCATTACCTTTTGTATTATTGTTGATGTGATGGTTGCCTCCACAGCTTCCGCCCATTCCTCCCATTGTCTGTTCAAATGGATTTCTGCCCATATTACCTGAGAAATTAGAACCAGAAAAGCCGCCTTTTGAAAACCCGCTGCCTGTAAAACCACCACTTGTAAAAGTGCGCCCAAAACCTGCTCCACCAAAATTTTGACCAAAGCCAAATTCTCGAAGGATATCACTTATGTCAAAGTTTCTGAAAATATCTTCTTTAGAGTATCGCTGTTGAAAACCAGCAGAGCCATAAGTATCATATTGTTGGCGTTTCTCTTTATCGCTTAATACAGCATAAGCTTCGCTTATCTCTTTGAATTTTTCCTCTGCATTCTTGTCATCGTTTTTGTCAGGATGATATTTAATTGCAAGTTTATGATATGCCTTTTTTATCTCTTGAGGAGTTGCACTCTTATTTACTCCTAAAATTTTGTAATAATCTGTCTCAGCCATTTTCATTACCTCTTATATATAAAATATTTAATTATGAAGTCAAAGTATTGCAATTATTGGGTTTTGATCTATGCCGATCATTTTATAAAACTAAAATAAATTTAATTTAATCTGTGTCAAGATTTATTAACTTTCAAAAGTTATCAAATTTTAAGTTAGCTAAAAAAATAAATTCTATCTGTTTTATAAAATAGTTTTTTCTAAATATAAATTTATGAAATTCAAACATTTTGACTTCTCTTTAAGGCTGTAATGGCAATCATAATTACTGATAATGCAGCAGGGGTCATTCCATCAATTCTTGATGCTTGCCCCAGTGAATCAGGTTTTACAGCAATCAGCTTCTCTTTAAGCTCATTGGAGAGACCATGAATTGTACTATAGTCAATATTTTCAGGTATCTTGATTCGCTCCATATCTTTAAATTTTTTAATCTCAATTTGCTGGCGCGAGATATAACCTTCATATTTTATCTCAATTTCGACTTGAGTTTTGACTCTGTTATCCAACTCTTCCTTTGATGGAGAGAGCTTCTCCACAATGGAGTAATCAAGCTCTGCTCTTTTTAGCAGCTGATCTAATTTGACACCATTCGTTATAGGTGGTGTAGAAGCAGACTCAAGAAACTTATTGACGCTATCAAGAGGCTTAACAATAAACGATTTTATGCGATTTATCTCATCTTTAGTAGCTGTCTCAATCTCTTTTGTCCTTGTAAATGTCTCATAATCAACAAGACCAAGCTCATAAGATTTTTCAAAGAGTCTTAAATCAGCGTTATCTTCTCTTAAGATGAGCCTATATTCAGCTCTTGAAGTGAACATTCTGTATGGTTCTTGCGTGCCTTTAGTAACCAAATCGTCAACCATAACCCCAATGTACGCTTCTGATCTGTCAAGTATAAATGGCTTACGCTTTTGAATTGCACATGCAGCATTTATTCCAGCCCAAATTCCTTGTGCAGCCGCCTCTTCATAGCCTGATGTTCCGTTTATCTGTCCAGCAAGAAAGAGTCCTTTAATTCTTTTTGTTTCAAGGGTTGGATAAAGCTGCTGAGGGTCTAAATAGTCATATTCAATTGCATAGGCAGGACGGATTATTTCAGCATTTTCAAGCCCTTTAACCATACGGACTAAATCAACCTGTATATCCCAAGGCAGGCTATTTCCAAGTCCACTTGCATATATCTCAAGAGTTTTAATTCCCTCATGCTCTAATATTATCTGGTGGCTCTCTCTCTCTGGAAATTTCACGATCTTATCTTCAAATGATGGGCAATACCTTGCGGATCGACCATGAATATAACCGCCATAAAGAGCTGAATATTTAAGATTTTTTCGTACAAACTCATGTAATGCCTGATTTGTATGACCAATGTAACTTGGTAGCATTTTATTGGGAGGAGATAGACGATTAGATAAAGTTGATGAAGAAATTCCACCTATTTGACTATCTGTTTTACTATCTATGGTAATGCTATTGTTAGTTGAAAAGGAGAAAGGGGTGAAAGATGGATCAGATTCTTGAGGTGTAAAATATGAAAAATCTATAGAATCTCTGTGAATTCTTGGCGGAGTTCCAGTTTTCATTCTTCCAAGTGTAAAGCCATGCTTTTCAAGTGATTTTGCCAAAGCAATTGAAGAGAACTCACCAGCTCTGCCAGCATCAAAAGATTTATCACCAATATGCACAAGACCTTTTAAAAATGTGCCTGTAGCGAGTATTACAGAGTTAGTCTCAAAAAACATACCTGTTCTTTCGACTATACCTTTTACTGTTCCATTTTCCACAACTATATCTTCAACCATAGATTGTTTTACATCAAGATTTTTAGCCTCTTCTAAGGCAAGTTTCATAACTTGATGGTATAGTTGTTTATCGTTTTGGGTTCTTGTTGCCTGAACTGCAGGACCTTTGCGGGTGTTAAGTGTGTGATACTGTATTGCAGATAGATCAGATGCTTTTGCCATCATGCCGCCAAGTGCATCAATCTCTTTCACAAGCTGACCTTTTGCTGTTCCGCCAATTGATGGGCTGCAAGGCATAGCAGCAATTTTATCAAGGTCAATGGTCATAATAAGGACTGAACAGCCCATTCTTGAGGCAGCAAGGGCAGCTTCGCACCCTGCATGACCTGCTCCAATAACAATGATATCATATTTTTTTTTGTAGAATTTCATGGGTGTTTACTATATATCTGCTTTACATTTTGGTCAAGCGGAGGTTTGACAAATGGCTATTTTCAGTTAATTTAAAAAATTTAGATAATAGTATTTGGCAGTAAGGCTGCCTGGTAATGACCTCAAAATAGAAGATTATGATCAATGACAGACAAAATTAGAAGATATTTAGATTACAACTCATATTTAAAAGCACTTTATGGAGAGCGAGTTCAAAAAATAGTTATTGATGCCGGACTTAACTGCCCAAATCGTGATGGCTCTATCTCAACAGGTGGGTGTATCTACTGTAATAGCAAAGGGTCGGGGTCGGGACTTTGGAGTAAAGGATTATCAATAACAGAGCAGATTGAACTTGGTCGCAATGCTATGGCAAGGCGTTACAATGCTAAAAAATTTCTTGTCTATTTTCAATCCTATACAAATACATATACAACTTGTGAACGCATGAAAAACATGTATGACGAAGCTCTTGGAGTAGATGGAGTTGTTGGAATGGCAATTGGAACACGACCAGATTGTGTTGATAGAGAGAAAGTTGAGCTTATTGCCTCATACTCTGACAAATATTTGGTGTGGTTAGAGTATGGGCTGCAATCTATTCACGATAAAACATTGACTCTTATTAATCGAGGACATGATTTTTCTTGCTGTGTTGATGCAATTAACCTTGTTAATGAAACAAATACAAGATTTAACTCCAAAATCAATATGTGTGTTCATATTATTTTAGGTCTTCCTGGGGAGACAAAGGATATGATGGTTGAGACCGCACGAACAATAGGAAATCTTGGTGTCCATGGGGTTAAGATTCATCTACTTTATGTGGTAAAAGGGACACTGCTTGAAAAGATGTGGATAGATGGGGATTATACTTGTATGACTCAAAATGAATATGTTGAAACTGTTTGCGATTTTATTGAGCATCTTCCTAAAAACATGGTGGTTCAAAGAATTACAGGCGACCCTCACCCTGATGAACTTGTAGCACCAGATTGGTCACTTGATAAGCATACAACATTTAACATGATACAGAAAACTCTTGAAAAGAGAGACTCATGGCAAGGGAAACTTTTTTGATCTATAATCTTTAAACTTTATATTTTTACCTCGATTAACATTGGTATTCTTGTCATTATTCTTACCTAAAGTAAGAATCTTCTCTCTCTGAGCATTGTTATTTTCATCAAAACTTTTTTCTTGCACAATAATAAGACACTCCACATTTTCAAGAGTGTTGACAAGCTCAATCCCTTTTTCATGTCCCATGACCATAAGTGCAGTGGCAAGTCCATCTGCAAATGTGCAGTTATCAGCAATCACAGACACACTTACAACTCCATTATCAACAGGATACCCTGTAGTTGGGTTGATAATATGGGAGTATGTTTTCCCATTAATTATTCTAAAATTCCTGTAATCTCCGCTTGTTGCAAGAGCTTTGTTTTTAAGCGGTAAAGCATGATAAACCTGATTAATTTCTGATTGTTCTTTGTCTAAATCATATTTGGTTGATTTATATGGGTTTTCCCCTTTTATTGGGTTGCTGATTCCAACTATCCAAGGGTTCCCCTCTTTTTTTTCTCCAGAAGCAAAAATTTCTCCACCAATTTCAACTAAAAAATTGGAATACCCCTGACTTTTAAGAAATTGTGCAACTGCATCAACTCCAAAACCTTTGGCAATAGAGCCAAGATCAAGGTTAACGGCATTATTTTTTTTTTCAAGAGTTCCAAATATCTTATCTCCACTTTTAACTGTCTCACCACTAATAATAATCTGGTTAAATCCAATATTTTGAAGATATGCTTTTATAGTTTTAGAAGATGGTTCTGTAGAATTGGGGGGTAAGTTATAGTTAGTTCTTTCTTGTTTAAGTGCAAATTGTTGATCTTTTGTGCCAAATCCCCAAAGATCAACAAGAGGTTTCACAGTACCGTCCCAAGCACCTTTGGTCATGGTGTAAAGTTTTTGTGCTGTTATCATCACGCCATGAAATTCAGGAGATATTTTTATACTCTCTCCCTTATAACTTCTATTGAATATAGAAATTTCGCTATCTTTTATATAAACAGACATGCTCTGATTGACCTGTTTGAGCTTCTCCTTAATCAAGTCATGTAGCATTGAGGAAGTTATTTTGTTGTTGTTCTTATCGTTATTACCAGAAGCTTTATCAATTTGCATTACAACTTTAATATGGTAGGTAGTTCCCATTGTGTTGCCAGTAAATAGCTCAATTTCGTTATCGTCTTTAAAACTTTCTTTAATTTTGGTATTATCATTACCACCAAAGTTAGATGAGTCCTGGTTAGCATAAAGATAATTTTGCTTATAAATAAAAAAATTAAATATAGCAGCCAATAAAAATAGAATGACTAAGATTGAAATTAGTTTGATTTTAGTCGATATATTTTCTTTCATATTTGGCTCACTTAAAGTTATAAGACTTTTTAGGATTTAGGATTTGACAAACTTCTAAAAGTTGCCAAATCCTAAACTTCTGCTACATAATACCTGTTGCTATCTTCTTAAATGGTAGCAATACTGTAAAGGTTGTGCCTCTGTTTACCTCACTCTCAACATTAATATAACCGTTCATTGAGTCAACAATACCTTTAACAATTGGCAAACCAAGACCTGTCCCATTTATGAACCTCGTTTTTTCATTTTTAACTCTGTAGAATCTTTCAAAAATTTTATCCATATATTTGGCATCAATTCCAAAACCATTATCTTTTACCTTTACTCTAATATTGTTTCCAGCAAGATCGCAGCTAACCTCAATTTGACCACCATCTTGTGTGTAATTTATGGCATTAGAGATTAAATTTCCAAAAACACTCTCAATTGCCATTGGGTCTGCTGTAATTGTAGGTAACGGAGTTTCAGGAGAAGGTATAGATAAGGTAAGCGTTTGATTCTTTGCAACAGCTCTTGCATTTAAGAAGCTGCATATATTATTAAGAAGCTCATCAATTTTAACAGGCTTTGACTCTTTAGCAGACATTCCAGCCTCAATTCGGGATAGATCAAGAAGATCACCAATTGTTGAAATAAGAGCTTTAGTTTTTTCCTTTGCACGGGAGAGCATATACTGCTCTTCTTCGCTGGCTACACCTTTTTTATCCTCTCCTGCATGTGCCATCATAACCATATTGAGCTGCTCGTGAATTGTTGATAGCGGAGAGCGTAGTTCATGTGTAACTTTAGCTACAAATTCAGATTTTACCTGATCTAATGCCTTCATTGTTGATATATCCACGATATTTACAACAGCACCAAGACACTCTTTTTTCTCCCCTAAAACTGGCCTGCATCTGACCATAAAAAATTTTTTGTTATCAATATCAATCTCGTGGGCAGGAATATCAGCATAGTCAATATATTTTCCCTTTGAAATATCAAGAATAAGGGTACAAAGCTCTTGGTTATTAAATATCTCTTCAACTGTAATATCGCCTGGACCCTTTTTAGGATCAATATCAAGATAGCGATAACAAGCTGGATTTATTAGAACAACTTTTCCATCTGAGTTAGTAACCATAACCCCATTTGGCAGAGATTCTATAATTGTAAGTGTTCTGCTTTGCTCTGTATGAAGGTCTGCAAGATTGCGTTTTCTCTCCTCCTGAAGCCTTTTTGTCTCAATTGCAAGGTCAAGTTTTTCCCTTGCTCTACTTACGGCAATTCTAAGTTGATCTGGTTGATAAGGTTTAGGTATAAAGTTGTAAGCACCACGCTGCATAGCTTCAATTGCTGTCTCTACAGTTGCATATCCTGTAATTACAATAACAAGGATGCCTCTATCTAATGCCATAATCCGCTTTAAAACTTCCATGCCGTCCATACCGGGCATCTTCATATCAAGAAGGACAATTGAGATTGGCTCTTTTTCAATAATCTCAATTCCATCTTCCCCTTTTGGGGCAAGGAACACCTCAAAATCCATTTTGGAAAGAATCCTTCTGGCACCTTCTCGTAAACTTGGTTCATCATCAATTACCAGAATTTTTTTGGGATCAATGTTTTCCATACTCTTCATAATCTCCTTAATCTCTAAATATCTCCTTATAAATGGTTTTAAGATTTTTAAATAGCATTAATGGCTTTAAGAAATTCAGATGGTTCTACGTCAATTCGTGTCCAAAGAAGTAGAGTTCGTCTTGCTGCATGGGCAAGAGGGGTAAGACCATCAATAAAAGGGACACCAAGTTCAGAAGCCTTGCTCTGCCATATATTATTTTGACGTCCATAATTTAGATCAACTATAAGTTCACACTCTTTGAAGTGTTGATTTGCAATGAATCGTGCAAATTCTGGTGAATCGTCAGGGGACGATATTGGGGTTGTGTTTATTATGATATTGGCAGTTGGCGCCTGTTTTGCCATTATCTCAAGAGATGTTGCACTACCTCCAATTTTATTTATAATATCTTCAACTCTTTTGGAAGTTCTGCCAGATATTTGTATGGAAGATGCCCTCAACCAATTTAATATAAAAACCACAGCTCTTGCACCGCCGCCTGAACCAAATACAAGAGCTTTTTTGTCTGTAACATTAAAGGCTTTCTCCTCAAGTGTATCCATAAAACCTATTGCATTGGTGTTGTATCCTTTAAGCTCGTGATCGTTGCGAATTATAGTATTAACCGCACCAATGATATTTGCTCCTTCAGATAATATATTCATATAGGGTATAACAGATGATTTGTATGGAATGGTTACATTAGCACCGTCAATATTTAGTGATTTAAGGCTCTGCATCGCAGCCCCGATTTGATCGGGAAATACTTTGAATGGGACATAAGCCGCACTGATTCCAATTCGCTTAAATACGGTTGAAAACATGGTGGGCGATTTTGTACGGAACGCCCGCTCATCACCTAAAATACAAAATATCTTCATAATCACCATCCGAGGTAAAGTTGATCGTTCTTGATTAAAACTTGTTATTTGGGTTGAAATGTTTTTTTGCCTTAAAACTTACCCTTAAGTTGTAAAGTTTAGTTGAATTTTTAGTGTTTACGAAAGGCGGTAAGGATTTTTGTAGAAAAAAAATTGAACATGACAGTGGAACAGATAAAAAAATAGGTAGAGGCAATGCTAAAGAATCTTCAACCTCTACCTTAAGAGTATTAATATTAAGAGATAAGTCTTTTGACACTTTTTGTAATCTCTTCCGCAGAAGCTGGCTTAGGAAGGTAGTCATCAGCCTCCATACTCATTCCATCAGCATGAGAATAACGTGTTGAGCCAACATGATCTGCAACCGCGGTAAGCATAATAATAGGTATATCACTATATTTATCACTGCGTTTTAATTCAGCACACACCTCATATCCATCTTTTTCAGGCATCATAACATCAAGAACAATAGCATCAGGTGGATTTGCTTTTACCTTTTCAATAGCCTCATTTCCATCATAAGCAACTTCAACATCAAATCCTTCCCGTTTTAGGTTTGACTGGACAATTGAGGCAAAATCAGGCTCGTCGTCCACAACAAGTATTCTCTTTTTTTCGCTCATAATATATCTCCCTAATTAAAATTTAAGTATTGGTGAAATGCTAAAATTCTTTAAATTCTCTGCTCGATTTATATATATGTCAGGTTTGTGCATGTCAACCAAAAATAGGGAAACCATTTGACTTGGAGGAGTTTAATTTAAATCTTGACACATAAATCAATTAAAAATATATTAATCAAATTTTTTTAATAATACGTGTTACACTTAACTTGTTGAGTAACAGGTTGGAAAAGAACAAGTTTTTAGAGTTATAAGGATAATTTTTTATTATGTTAAAGGATTTAAAAAGAGTAAGAAATATTGGAATTAGTGCACACATTGATTCTGGAAAAACAACGTTGACAGAAAGAATTCTTTTTTACACCAATCGAATTCATCAAATTCACGAGGTTAAAGGAAAAGATGGTGCTGGTGCTGTTATGGACTCTATGGATCTCGAAAGAGAACGCGGAATAACCATTGCTTCGGCAGCAACACACTGTGAGTGGAATAAAAACGATATAAATATCATTGACACCCCGGGGCATGTTGATTTTACAGTTGAAGTTGAGAGATCGCTTAGAGTTCTTGATGGAGTTATTTTGGTTCTTTGTTCAGTATCTGGTGTACAGTCTCAATCAATCACGGTTGATCAGCAGATGAAACGTTATCAGGTGCCTTGTATCGCGTTTGTCAACAAATGCGATCGAAGTGGAGCTAACCCATACAGAGTTGCAAAGCAGCTGAGAGACAAACTTGGTCATAACTCTATTTTAATGCAGATTCCTATTGGTCTTGAAGATAAACTTAAAGGGGTTGTTGATCTTATCTCAATGAAAGCACTCTACTTTGAGGGCGATAATGGGGAGCATGTAGTTGTAAAAGAGATTCCTCCAGAGCTTAAAGATGAAGCAACTGAAAAACGTGAAGAGATGATTGATGCTGTCTCTATGTATTCTGATGAGCTGACAGAAGCTATTTTGGAAGAAAAAGAGATTACAGAGGCAATGGTTGTTAGTGCAGTCAGAAGAGGTACCATTTCAAGAGAGATGACACCTGTTTTCATGGGTTCTGCCTATAAAAACACGGCGGTTCAGCCTCTGTTGGATGCTGTTCTCAAATTTCTGCCAGCTCCAATTGATATAAATAATGAAGCCATTGACCATGATCGCAATGGCGAGAGTATCATCTTGACAAGCGATTTTGACAAACCCACAGTTGCCTTAGCATTCAAGTTAGAAGATGGGCAGTATGGCCAGTTGACCTATATCAGAGTTTATCAGGGCGGATTAAAAAAAGGCGATACCATTATCAACAGCCGTGATGGCAAAAAAGTTAAAGTCGGACGACTCATTAGAATGCACGCTGCTGAGATGGAAGATATTGATGAGATTCCAGCAGGTCATATTGGTGCTATGTTTGGTATTGACTGTGCTTCTGGCGACACCTTTGTAAGCCCAGGTATCAACTACTCAATGATTGCCATGCATGTCATGGAGCCTGTTATATCTCTTTCAATTATTCCGGTTGACAATAAATCCCAGATTAATATGTCAAAGGCTCTTAACAGATTTACTAAAGAAGACCCAACTTTTAGAACCTATGTTGATAAAGAGACCAGCGAGACCATTATTCAGGGAATGGGAGAACTGCACCTTGAGGTCTATGTTGAGAGGATGAAGCGGGAATATAAAGCAGAGGTTATAACAGGTCAGCCAAGAGTTGCCTACAGAGAGACTATTACCCAAAAAGCAGAATTTAATTACACCCACAAAAAGCAGACAGGTGGTGCTGGTCAATACGGTCGTGTTTCTGGCTTTGTTGAACCTTTTGAAGGTGAATTTGAATTTGTGAATAAAGTTACTGGTGGAAGAATTCCAACTAACTATATTCCCGCCTGCGAAAAGGGTTTTGCAGGCTGTATGGAAAAAGGTCCCAAATTAGAATTTCCAATTACTGGTGTCCGTGTAACATTAATGGATGGTGCATACCATGCTGTTGACTCATCTGATATGGCATTTCAAGCAGCTGCAAGAGGTGGTTTTCTTGAAGGTTACCTTAAAGCCAAACCAGTTATCCATGAGCCTATTATGAAGGTTGTTATTGAAACGCCAAATGAATTTCAAGGCTCTTGTATGGGGCTTATCAATCAACGCCGCGGTATTATTCTTGGCTCTCAGGAAGAGGGTGTTATGTCTGTTATTGAATCTCAAGTTCCTCTCTCAGAAATGTTTGGATTTTCAACCATACTTCGTTCTGCAACTCAGGGCAAAGCACAATTCACAATGGAATTTTCTTCATACAAACAGGTTCCCCAGTCTGTAGCAGATGCGATTATTAAGGCAAAAGAAGAAGATAAAAAGAAAAAATAGGGATAAAGAGAGGGAAAAATGCTAAGAAAAGATTTAATTCAAAAAAGCCCTGTAGTGCAGATTCTCGGTAGTGACTATATGGAAAAAAGTCAATTTGGTGCTGTGATTTCAAGAGCAGGTGTAGGCAAGACTCAATTTCTTGTGCAGATTGCTATTTCATGGCTTCTTGAGGGGAAAAAGGTTATTCATATAAGCCTTTATGACACTATTGATAAAATAAACCTTAGATATAAAGAAGGTTATACTAACCTTATTGACAGTGTTGGATATATTGATCCTCAAAAAGCCTCTCGTCTTTGGGACGATCTTGCCCCTTGTAAATTTGGCATAACCTGCCACGAGAACACCTTTAGCCCCAAAAATATTAGAGATTACCTTGTTAGCCTTAAAAAGAACTCTCTTGAAATGCCTTCAATGATTGTGGTTGATGGTCTTGATTTTGATAGAGATTGCTCTATTGTTTTAGATAAACTGTCAGAGCTTGCTTCTGAGTTTTCATTGGCGATTTGGTTTTCAATGAAAAGCCATAGAGAAGAGGCTTTTACTGATAAGGGTTTTCCGATTCAGCTTGATAAAGTTCAAAGTCGTTTTGCAAAAGCAGTGTATTTGCAGCCTAAAGAGGATAAAATTGAGGTGGTTATTCTCAAAGATGGTGTGAAAGTCAATGAAAGACACCTTATCGAGCCAGCCACAATGATGCTTGCCTAATATAATACTTTTATACCCATAGTTATTTGAATAACTATGGGTATATATAAAAAGCAGCTTATGTTTTAATAGATACTTATTTTAATTTAGCAAAAAAGATATATCATTTTTTCCAAAATGGTGAAATATCTCTCAACCTTTTAATAATTGGCGGCATTGCCTTAATTATATAACTCATCTCCTCTTTTGTATTGTATGTTGATAGAGAAAATCGGATTGTCCCGTGAGCAGATTCAAAAGGCACCTTCATTGCCATTAGAACATGAGATGGATCAAGCGAGCCTGATGTGCAGGCAGAACCAGACGACGCACAGATACCACTTTGATCCATCAAAAGCAAAATTGATTCCCCCTCCACTGCATCAAATCCAATACTCAAGGTATTTGGAAGGCGATTTTTCTTATCTCCATTGACTGAAGATGCTGGTATCTTTGCAAGCAGTTCAACTTCAAGATAATCCCTCAATCCTCTGATTCTTGTATCCATTTCGTTTAAATGAACTTTTGCAAGTTCACTTGCTTTTCCAAGTCCGATAATCGAAGCTGTATTTTCAGTTCCAGCTCTTCGCCCTTTTTCCTGATGCCCACCTTTAAGAAACGGCGGAAATTTTATCCCCTGTCTCACATATAAAGCTCCAATACCCTTTGGAGCGTGAATCTTATGGCCAGATAAAGATAGCATAGCAATGTCGGCAGCCTTAACATCAATAGGTATTTTCCCCACTGCCTGAACCGCATCAGTATGAAACAAAATCCCTTTTTCAGCAGCTTTCCGAGCAACTTCTTCAACAGGAAAAATGACACCAGTCTCATTATTTGCCCACATCAGAGATATTACAGCAATATCATCTGCTTTTTTCTCGATTATGTCGTAAATAAGTTCTGTGTTAAGATGACCCTCTCTATCTACAGGGACAAAAGTTATATGATAGCCTTTTTTCTCAAGATAAGAGCAGAGGTTTTTAATTGCAGGATGTTCAACAGCAGATGTAATTATGTGTTTTTTGGCGGGATTGAGTTCAAGAGCAGCCATGATTGCAGCATTATCACTTTCAGTTCCGCAGCTTGTAAATACGATTTCTGATGGATTGGCATTAATAAGTCTTGCCACCCGTTCCCGTGCCTCCTGAATCTTTCCACCTACATTGCCACCAAATGAGTGCATACTTGAAGGGTTGCCATACAGCTCAGAAAAATAGGGCATCATCTCTTCAAGAACTTCAGGAGCCACTTTTGTTGTGGCATTATTATCAGTATATACAATATTCATTTTTTTATATTCTCCTTTTTCATTTGGTGCATTTTAAAATTCAAACTTTTAAAACCCCGTTTTTCAGGCCTGTGCAAGAATTGACTCAACAATTTTCTCTATTTGTTGAACGCATTTGCCACAGCCTCCGCCTGCCTTTACATAGAATGTAACATCTTCTGCTGATTTAAGATTATTTTGCTTTACAGTTTCTATTATTTCAAGATCAGTTACTCCAAAGCACTCACATATTGTATTGCCTGGTTTAGCAAGTATTTCAATACCTTTATATGATCTTATAGCTTTACGTAAAGCATCCTGCCCCATAACAGAACAGTGCATCTTTTCTTTTGGAAGGCCTCCAAGATAATCAGCGATGTCATCATTAGTTAGTTTTTCAGCATCATCAAGAGTCATACCTTTAACAATCTCAGTTAATGCTGATGAAGATGCAACTGCACTTGCACAGCCAAATGTCATAAAACTTGCATCAACAATTCTGCCACTCTTGTTTATTTTTAGAAATAGCTTTAAAGCGTCTCCACAGGAGAGAGAACCAGTTTCACCAACTGCATCTGCATCTTTCATCTCTCCAGCATTTCTTGGATTCAGGAAATGATCCTTGACTTTATCATTATATTCCCACATATTTTTTCTCCTAACTGATATGTTAATTTTCACATAATTCATTCATCAGCATTACATTGAAAATATTTTGTTTTATTTGATTACTATTTTGTTTTTTATTCAAAAAATAGTGTTGTTCGAGTATTCAACATATTTATTCAGGCAATTAAAAATACAACAGCGTTGCATGTTGTCAACTTATAAAACTATGTTGTTTTGGTTAGTTAGATATACATATATAACTTAAAAGTTATAACTACAATTTATCATTAAAAGGTTAAAGTATAGGAACATAAACAAATGAAAATAACCCCTCAAAATACAGTTGTTGGATTTATTGGAACAGGCGTAATGGGTAACAGCATGGCAGGTCATATTCTTGATGCAGGATATAAATTGCATGTTTACAGCCGCACAAAATCAAAGGCAGAATTAATTTGTAAGAAAGGTGCAATTTGGGAAGATACAACAGCAGAACTTGCAAAAAAATGCAATGTAATCATCACAATTGTCGGCTTTCCTTCAGACGTTGAAGAGGTCTATCTTCAAAAAGGTGGAATTATTGAAAATGCCTCACCAGAGACCATTTTGATTGATATGACAACATCAAGCCCTTTGCTTGCTGCTAAAATATATGAAGAGGCTAAAAAACGTTCGATTCACGCTTTAGATGCCCCTGTATCTGGTGGAGATATTGGAGCAAAAAATGCTGCGCTCGTCATAATGGTTGGTGGCGATAAAGATATTTTTGAGGCATCAAAGCCACTTTTTGAGGTAATGGGTAAAAATATTCATCTTCAAGGTAACGCGGGAAGCGGCCAACATACTAAGATGGCAAATCAAATATCAATTGCAGCATGTATGTTAGGGCTATGCGAAACTCTTGTATATGCTAAAAAAGCAGGGCTTGATCCCGAGATGGTCATAAAGAACATTGGAACAGGGTCGGCAGGAAGCTGGGCTTTGAATAATCTTGGCCCAAGGATCATAAAAGGTGATTTTGCACCCGGGTTTTATGTTAGACATTTTATTAAAGATATGGGTATTGCAATTGATTCAGCAAAAGAGATGGGGCTTGATTTGCCGGGACTTAATCTTGCAAAATCACTTTATGATAAAGTTGCACAAAATGGTTATGAATATGAAGGAACGCAAGCTCTTTATAGGCTTTTTATGTAAGAGATGTTTGCCAACTACGAATAAACTCTAAAAATGTGCGAACTCCAATACCCGAAGCTCCTTTTGGAATATAGTTTTTCTCTGTAAATTCCCATGCTGTTCCAGCTATATCAATATGTGCCCACGGAGTTTTTCCAACAAAATGTTCAAGATAAGCTGCTGCTGTAATAGTACCAGCAGCTTTTCCCCCAGTATTTTTTATATCTGCTACTTTTGACTCAATCTGTTTTGTATATTCTCTTCCAAGAGGCAGCCTCCAAAGAGGCTCTCCCGCCCTATTTGCTGCTTCTACAAGTCGTTTAACAAGTTCATCGCTATTTCCCAAAATAGCAGAATAGTGATGCCCAAGCCCTATAATTGCAGCCCCTGTTAATGTTGCAATATCAACTACACAAGCAGGCTTAAAAGTCTCAATTCCGTATGCAATTGCATCGGCAAGAACCATTCTCCCCTCTGCATCAGTATTAATAACCTCCGAGGTAACTCCGTTATAGTGGCTGATTATATCACCAGGCTTTACAGCAGAACCACCAGATAGATTATCAGTGGCTGGCACAATTGCCACAACACCAAGATTGTTTGGCATCTCCTGTGCAACCGCCTCCATTACAGCAAGAACAGCAGCACCACCGCACATATCATACTTCATATCTTCCATACCAGCTGGCTGTTTAAGGCATATTCCACCAGAATCAAAGGTTATTCCTTTACCAACAAGAAGGATTGTATCTCTTTTTTCTTCTAAACCCTTCTCTTTTAAATTCTGATTTTGTTTCACATCTTCTTGTTTTAAATTGCTATTTTCTTGCCCCTTATTCTCCTTACTTTTTGCATTACCTTTTTGGGGTTGATATTCTAAAATAACCATCTTAGGAGGCTCTGACGAACCTTGATTAACAGCAATAATTCCTCCCATTCCAAGTTCTTTCATATTATCTTTGTCAAGAATTGTGCAATTAAGTTTATATTTTTTTGCTAATTTAGTTGCATAAGTTGCAAAGTCAGATGCTCTCCACTCATTTGCAGGCTCATTACCCATATCTCTTGCATTGTAGACAGCTTGAGCAGATATTGATGCACGTTTAAGTGATTTGCGAACCTTAGAAATAGTTTTAGAATAATTTGAACTGCTTGAAGGTGATGAAGAGTTTGAAAAATTTTCTAAATAGAATTTAATTTCAGCCAACCCATTATAATGAGGTTCATCAGGCTTCTCTTTTTTATATTTTAAAAAGCGGTAATCACCAAGTAAAATACCTTCAGCAATGTATTGTGCTATATTTGGTAAATTCATAGCAGAGGCGTCAATATCTATATATTTGTCTCTGTTATTTGCAAGGTTATTGCCCGTAAGATTTTCACTATCTGAAGGAATATTAATGAGATTTGCAATATCAGCAATAGAGACCAAAATTGTTTTAGCTTTAACTTTTGCTGCTATTGATGAAACAGAGCCGCCAGCTTTTCGTAAAATATCAACAAATTCATTGTAATCATTAAGTTTGGAGTCATTATTTATATTAATCTTCCCAATACCAACTGCTAAAATACGTTTGGGTAAAGTTA
>JADFXA010000180.1 GCA_015233755.1 Desulfamplus sp.
AACAGAAAAAAACCTAACTTTTGAATACTAAAGAATCAACGTATGACCGAGGGCAGTATAAATATAAATATAAAATTCTCAATAAAATGGAATATAGGAGAAAGCAATTAACCATGCAACTTGTTGACTTATTAAAAAAACGTACTTCTGTCCGAGCTTTTCTTGATAAACCAGTTCCAGCAGAAACTATGAGGCAAATATTTACAAATGCCCAACTCTCGCCGTCAAACTGTAATGTACAGCCTTGGCAGATATATGTTGTCTCTGGAAAAGAAAAAGATCTTTTAAAAGATAAGTTAATTAAAGCTGTGATGAAAGGTAAAGAACCAAATCCTGACTTTGACTGGAAAATAAGCTATAATGGAATTCATAGAGTTCGTCAGTTTGGTTCTGCCAATGCACTTTACAGTTCCATGGGTATTGAAAGAAGTGATAAAAATGCAAGAATGGCTGCTATGCTTAGAAACTGGTCTTTTTTTGATGCTCCTCACGCTCTTTTTTTTACAATGGAAAAATATCTTAATATAATGGGAGCAGTTGATATTGGTATCTATGCCCAGACACTCACTCTATTGATGACTGAGAATGGTATTTCAAGCTGCCTTCAAGGTGCTTTAGGACAATTTCCTGATCCTGTAAGAGAGTTTTTAAATATCCCAGAAGAACGTGGTATCTTATTTGGTATGTCTTTTGGCTATGCTGACGAAACAGCAGCAGTAAATAGAACACGGACGGAACGTGAACCCATAGAAAATTCAGTTATCTTTAGGGGATAGCTTATTAGGGGTAATCTATAAGATGGATACATATATCATAGTGATTGGTTTAGGCCTTCTATTTTGGGGGCTTACTATGCTGGCAATAGTGAATGTTATTTCAAAGGATTTTGGCTCTATACAATACAAAGCATTCTGGGGTTTTATTGCACTCATACCATTTGTGGGCTGGAGCATATATTTTATATTTGGAGCAAAAAGAGGTATTAATAAAAGAGTAAAGGGTAAAGAGTAATTTCTGGATTATTTGCAGTTTAGTATCCAGAAGGATAATACAACAACTTATAAAATAGTATTCAGGAGAATACAAAATGACCGATGTCTATAAAAAACTTGCAATACATCTTGACAACACACCTTGTGGATTTCCAGCAACAGAATCAGGAGTTGAACTTAGAATACTAAAACAGCTTTTTACTGAACAAGAAGCAGAGCTTGCATCTAATCTTATGATGATACCAGAAACACCACAAGCTATTGCTAATAGGACAAACAAAGATGTTGAGGCTATAGAACCTTTATTAAAAGAGATGGCACAAAAAGGTCTTATTATGCACATAAGCAAAAACGGTTCTGATTCTTACATGACAATCCAGTTTGTAGTTGGAATATGGGAGTATCAGGTCAATCGTTTGACCGAGGAGCTTATTCGGGATGCCAACGAATATATACCATATCTGATGAAGGAAGAGTCAAAACACAAAACGCGTCAACTCAGAGTTATTCCAGTATCTCAGGCAATAAATGCTGATATGAAGGTTATGGATTATGAAGAGGCTGAAAAAATCATCAGAGCGCAGTCAAAAATTGTTATTGCCCCATGTATATGCAGAACAGAGCATAGAATAATCGGTAAAGGTTGCGGCCATATGCAAGAAGGGTGTTTTGTTTTTGGCGGTGGAGCATACTATTATGAACGACGGGGGATAGGTAGAAGTGTTGACCATGAAGAGGCGCTTGCTGTTCTGCATAAAGGCGTTGAGCAAGGACTTGTTCTTCAACCAGGAAATTCGCTTAAAACTATGAATATCTGCATGTGTTGTAAATGTTGTTGCCATATCTTAGGATATATCAGGCAATCTGATAAACCTTCCACTGTTGTCAATTCAAACTATTTTGCAGTTGTTGATGAAGATGCCTGCACTGCCTGCGGAATTTGTGAAGAGAGATGTCCTATGGATGCAATAACTGTAGAACAAGTTGCAAAGATTAATAATGAACGCTGTATTGGATGTGGTCTTTGTGCAGCAGCCTGCGAATTTGATAGTATAAAACTTCAAGGTAAAGATAGTGCGGACAGATGGGTTCCTCCACCAACGGTTGTCGACACATATATGACTATTGTCAAAGAAAGAGGGTTAGTATAACGACTGCTATATAACTATTTTATAAGAACAAGGTTTTATATAAAGATTATCTTTTGACTCGGAAAATGATTAATGAGAGGAGCTGTTCATGAATAGCTCTTACAATATAAATGATATGTACTTATGGACATAAAAAAAGTTAAAAACGGAGATATTAAAATGAGTTATGAAAACTGGCTTTACACAAAAGAGGAGCATATCGGGGTTCTTAAAGTTAATCGTCCAAAGATGTTAAACGCACTTTCAATAAACACTGTCAAAGAGCTTTCAGCAATTATGGACGAAATTGCTCAAGACAATGATCTCAGAGTGCTTGTAGTTACTGGAGAGGGTGGAAACTTTGCTGCTGGTGCCGATCTTTCTGAAATGAAGGGTCTTTCTGGAGCGTTTGCAAAAAATTTTGCAGTAAACGGCCAAACCGCATACAGAAAACTTGAGCTTCTTAAAGTTCCAGTAATTGCAGCAGTTTGTGGATTTGCCCTTGGTGGTGGATGTGAGCTTGCAATGGCTTGTGATATAAGAATTGCCGCAGACAACGCGGCTCTTGGTCAACCTGAAGTTGGACTTGGATTTCCCCCTGGATTTGGCGGCACCCAAAGACTTACAAGAATTGTTGGTCCTGCAAAAGCAAAAGAGCTTATCTTTACAGGTAACGTGATAACAGCCGCAGATGCAGAGCGTATAGGACTTGTCAATCAAGTTGTTCCGCAAGATCAGTTAATGGAAGTTGTTATGAAGATGGCACGAAAAATATCTCGAAATGCACCAATAGCGGTTCAACAGTGCAAAAAAGCCATCACAAGAGGAATGGATATTGATATGGAGTCTGCTCAAGAGATTGAAAGCGATGCTGCTGCGTTTTGCGGAATGTCAGAAGATATTGTTGAAGGAGTGACAGCATTTGCTGAGAAGAGAAAACCTGTTTTTAAAAATAGGTAGTATATTCTATGCGGTAGTAAAGTAAATAGAGTCTTTTAGTAATAAGGTGCAGCGAGCATATTGCTGCACCCAGAAAATCTAAAAATACAACGATTTAACATCTAAATTACAATGGGTTTTCTCTGGCTTTTGACCATCTCTTCTAAAGATCTTAGGACATCATGCTGATGAGAGTAAGAAGAATGTGAGAATACAAATTGAACAGCCTCTTTTGTTTTCTGATTAACAACTATTGGTCCCATCAAATTGGCAGTAATTTTTTTATCGTCCCCATCTCCTGAAATATTTACGACAACATAGACCATTAGATCTTCTTTTTTTACACCATGCCAATTTCTTATTTCAATTATAGTATCAAGCTCTGGTTCATAATCAGGCTTAAAGAAAAAAGGACTCATTATCACTAAATTGAGATTTGGCTGCTCAACAGACTGGAACCAGCAAAAAGGGGCTGTCTCATGCTTTTCAATTAGTATGAAGCGATCAAACCCGGGAAAGCCTGGCAGACCTTCAGGCATCGTCAGGATCATATTTTCGTCAATATCAATTTCACCAAATTTTCTTGTTTGAATTTTCACCTTCTGTATTCCTCCGCCTGTTTTTTTAAAATTTTTATTACTACTACTTTTGGAGCATTTTTCATATTTACCCAAAAAATAGTTTATACTTTTTTAAATTATTTTCCCATATTTTTAAATTGTTCTTTTATCATATCAACCGCATTTTCAATATCTGCAACGTTTTTTGATGCCGATTCAATATTCTCTCTCTTAACCTGCTCAAGAATCTCCATTCTAAGAATAACAATATCTCTTGGTGCATCGATGCCTATTCTCACATTACTGCCATCAATATCAAGAACTTTGATAACAATATTCTCTCCTATCTTAATCTGTTCTTCCACTTTTCTGGTCAATACAAGCACAGATATTGTCCTTTATACTCATAAATTAGTTTTTTTACAATTATACATTCACTTTACCCATTCAATATTTAAAAATATCAGCAGCATATTTCAAGATGGATTAAGAGAAAAGTAACTATTTAATTTACAGATAATCCATTAAACTTGTTTTCATTATTTTAGAAGTGGAGCCAAGAGCTGCTTCATAGGCTGATTGAATTGATGTAAGGTTCATAATAGCTTCAACAATATCAGCATCTTCAATACTTGAGCGTCTCTCATTTAGATTTAAATTCATCTCAGAGGTAATAACTTTTCTTGTTTCAAGACGATTATATTTCATTCCTGTATCTGCAATTGTAGAAGTCATATATTCATAGCTTCTATCAAGTCTGCCAATGGTTCTCTCTATACCGTCAACATCATTATTTTGCAGATAACCAACTAAATCTACCAAAGTGTTAAAAATTCCACGCTCTACTGGTTTATTGCTTTTTAAAGGAGAACTTATATCATCTTCTGCTTTAAAACCAATAAGAGAACCTATACTTGCGTTACTATTAAGAGGTGCATTATCGCCAGACTGCCACAACAGATTAAATTCATCAAGATTTGTACCATTCTCCTTTATAGTAAATCTTTGCGAATCCTCACCCCACTCCTCTGATGAAACGGAATATTTTATTCCATTTCCGCTCTCAAGAGATATTGCATCCATAGCTTTTTCAATCTCTTTTGCAAGCTCATCATAACTTGCATATACTTTCTCTTTTACAACTGCAGTTAAAGTGTGAACAGCACGATTAGCACCAGAGCCTATAACCTCTTGAAAATCAATTTTATTATTTGAACTATCAATGGTTAGAGGCAAATTACTATTAAGAACAGGCTCATCAGATGTAGGAGGCGCGGAGAGCATATTTTCTCCCACAAATCCAATTTCATGCCCTAAAGATGTATCATCTAATGCAATCTCTTTTGCAGGATTAATTGTAAATTTTACATAGTCATCTTTGCTTACTGGCTTATCAAATGATAAGCTTATATCTGGAATTGGGTTGCCATCTTTATCAATATCATTATCAAAGTA
>JADFXA010000181.1 GCA_015233755.1 Desulfamplus sp.
TATCTATTGCTAATAGAAATGCTTATACATTCAGCAATAGCAATATTTAAGTTGTTGTTCAAAAAACAAACTCCTCCAAATATTGTGATTGACTGAGTAAATTTGATTTAATATCATCAAAACAAAAACCTTTTCAATAAAATTATTTCAATTTGTTAAAAGACAACCCTCATTGGTTGATTGGTTTACACTCGTTAAAATGAAACAAGAAAAATGAGAGATTACTAAATTACATGAAAAGAGGAAAAGATTACATTGTTTTTGCCCTTGATGTTTCATCAGAATATGAAGCTGAAAAATATGTCAAGATGCTCAATGGCAAAGTTGGTATGTTTAAAATAGGTTTGGAACTTTTTATAAAGATGGGTCCAGATATTATACGGCGTGTTAAAAATTTAACTGATGCTGGTATTTTTCTTGATTTAAAGCTCCATGACATTTCAGAAACAGTTAAAAGAGCTATGGAGCAGATTGCACAACTTGGTGTTGATCTGGTTACAGTGCACTCTTCATCTTCACAAAAAATGTTAGAAATGGCTGTAAAAGGAGCTGATAAGAGTTCTGAAGAAAGAAGAGTCTCTCAATCTAACCTTTATACTGATGCTGGCTTTAGCAAAAATATGGCTGGTAGAGTCGGAGTGCTTGGAGTTACTCTACTTACAGACCATGACGCATCTGTAATTGAATCTTGCGGGTTTAAAGATATTTATGTTCAAGATATTCAATCACTTGTAATGAAACGAGCAGAGATGGCATATTCTGCTGGATGTCGTGGCGTTGTCTGTTCAGGTCAAGAAGTACAGCTTATTAAAGCTAAGTTTGGAAAAGAGTTTCTTGCTGTAACACCAGGTATAAGACCATTATGGTCAATAGATAAAGGCGATGATCAAAAGCGAATTACAACCCCTTCAATGGCAGTCAAAGCTGGTGCAGATTTGATTGTTGTCGGCAGACCAATTAAAAGAGCAGAAGATCCAACTTTAGCAGCAGAGAAAATTGCAGATGAGATTGAACGCTTGAAGATCTGACCATTTTAACTTTAGAGCTATGTAGCATAATCGGTTGTTTTTTTTACGCCCCGAAATAAATTTCAGGGCTAAAAATAAGAAAGTCCACTAAAGCCGACTAAATAATAATCCACTTTAGTGGACTTTTTACACTGTAGCCATGCGATTTATCACTCAGCTACAAGAAAATTGTTATAAAACCATTTGCAAACTTTGAAACTATGGCTAATCAAGAGTTCTAAGAGGTATGATATTAACTAAATCCCCTCTTTCAACACCTTCAACATTTTCCCCAATCTCAAGCAGACCATCAGCCATAACCATTGTTCTGATAAGTCCAGATTTTCCTAAAATTGGTTCTGCAAAAATCTGATATTTATATTTTAAATTAATATCAAGTTGTTTTACAAATCTTACTCTAATAAAATCGGTTCTGCCTTGAGCTGATGCCACATTTTTCGTAAGTATTGCAGGAATAAGGATTGAGGAATCGTTTGTTTTACAAGAACTTAAACCCTGTATCTGTCTTAAAAATGGCAGCACAACTATTTTAAAAACAACCATTGCAGAGACAACATGCCCAGGTAATCCCCAGATTGGCTTTTTTCCAGATTTGGCAAGGATTGTGGGTTTGCCGGGACTTATTGATATTCCATGTACCAAAATCTCTGTATCTTTCAATGAAGAGAGAACATTAACTGTAAAATCACGGTTTCCAACAGAGCTGCCACCAGAGATAAGCACCATATCAGTCTCATCAAGAGCCTTTAGACACGCATTCAATAAAGCCTCTTCGTTATCCTTAATAATGCCGTATTGAATAGGAATAGCACCAGCTTCAGTTATAAGACCTGCAAGTGTATATGAGTTTATATCTCTTATTTTACCCAATTGCGGTATTTCATCAATTGGCACAATCTCATCACCTGTGGAGATTATACCAACCTTTGGAATCTTATAAACAGGCAGTTCACAGATTCCAAGCGCAGCAGCAAGACCGACCTCTTGAGGTCTTAACTGCGTACCAGATTTAAGGATCTTATCACCTTTTTTAAAATCTTCGTCTTTATCAATAACATTTTGAAGAGGGGCAACGCTTTTATATATCTCTACAGTTGGGCTATATGAAACTGCTGATTTATCTCTATCCGCACCTGTAAGTGCTGCTGACCCACCGCCTATAACTTCAGTATGTTCAACCATTACAACGCTGTCAGCACCGTCAGGTAGCATACCACCAGTTGATATTTTTGCTGCCTGACCCGATTGGATAGAAAAACTTGGACTTTCTCCCATTGATATAGAGCCTATAACTTCAAGCCATGCTGGATTAGACTCAGATGCCCCAAAAGTTGAACCAGAGTGTAATGCATACCCATCCATTGTAGCTCTTCTAAATCCCGGTATATCGTGAGTGGCATCTATATCTTTTGCAAGAATACGGAAAAAAGAGTCTGTTATAGGAACTTTCTCAACACTTACACACGAAAATTGATCTGCAAGTGCTTCCACCTGTTCTAAAGTTTTCACCTTAAAAAAGTGGTTCATTTTAAAACCTCACCCATACGAACCATTGCTTCTTCAACATTTTCACGACTGTTAAATGCACTGATTCTGATATAACCTTGCCCACATTTTCCAAATCCTGCTCCTGGTGTACAGACAACTCCAACCTTTGTAAGAAGCATATCAAAGAATTCCCAAGAGTCTCTGCCATTTCCATCAATCCATATATATGGAGAGTTATCTCCACCAACAAATTCAAATCCAAGCTCTGACATTGCAAGTCTTATTAGTTCAGCATTTTTTAGGTAATATGATGCAAGAGCTTGTATCTGAATACGTCCCTCTTCAGAATAGATAGCTTCAGCAGCTTTTTGGACAGGATATGATACACCATTAAATTTAGTGCTTTGTCGTCTTTGCCATAAAGCATGAAGAGAGACTTTGTTTCCATCTTCATCAAAAATCATACACTCTTTTGGGACAACAGTATATCCGCAACGTGTTCCTGTAAATCCAGCGGTTTTGGAGAAACTTCTAAACTCAACAGCAACCTCTTTTGCCCCTTCAATCTCGTAGATTGAGTGGGGTAAATCGTTATCGCGGATAAAAGCCTCATAAGCTGCATCAAATAGAATCAACGCCTTTGTCTCTTTGGCATAGTCAACCCATTTTTTAAGCTCTGCTTTTGAGATGGTTGTGCCAGTTGGATTATTTGGAAAGCAAAGGTATATAAGATCCACTGGGGTTTCAGGAAGTTTAGGAAGAAAATTACTCTCTTTTGTGCAATCTAAATAGACAATTCCATCGTATCTGCCATCTTTATATTTACCAGTTCTTCCTGCCATTACATTGGTGTCAAGATAGACAGGATAAACAGGATCTGGTATTGCAATTTTAATATCTGGCGAAAACAGTTCCTGAAAATTGCCTGTATCACACTTTGCTCCATCGCTTACAAATATCTCATCTGGTGCAATATCAGCACCTCTTGCCTGAAAATCAAATTTTGCTATTTTTTCACGTAAAAACGGATAACCTTGTTCTGGTCCATATCCTTTAAAAGTGGCATCTTTTGCCATCTCTGCAACACCTTGCTCAAATCCCTTGATACAGGCATCTGGCAATGCTCTTGTAACATCTCCAATTCCAAGACGAATAATTTTTATATCAGGGTTATCTGATTGAAATTTTGCAACTCTTTTAGCAATATCAGAAAAAAGATATGATGCGTTGAGTTTACTGTAGTGTTTATTTGCTTTAATCATTGTTTATTCCTTGTAGTTTCTACTATAATTATAATTTTCTTGCTCAACTCTAATTTAATGTTGCACTCTGCACGTAATCCATTTTACTCCATAAATTATGCTTTTCCTGAAAGCAACACACCCTCAATAAATGGATCAAGATCGCCGTCCATAACACGATCAACATCACCAATCTCAAAATCTGTTCTGTGATCCTTTACCATTCTATATGGGTGCATAACATAAGAGCGGATCTGACTTCCCCATGCAATATCATCCTTTGTGTCATGTAAATCTTGCATTTTTTTACTCTGCTTATCCTTCTCAATTTGATATAAACGAGACATAAGAAGCTTCATTGCAATCTCACGGTTACGGTGTTGAGAAGATTCCTGCTGGCACGCAACAACAACCCCTGTTGGAAGATGGGTAATTCTAACCGCACTGCTTGTTTTGTTTACATGCTGTCCACCAGAGCCACTTGCCCTGTAAACATCAGTTCTTAAATCCTTTTCATCAATCTCAACATGAATATCACTATTAATTTCAGGATAGACAAACACAGATGCAAAAGATGTATGCCGTTTGCCTGTTGAGCTAAATGGGGAGATTCTAACAAGCCTGTGAACTCCTGACTCAACTTTCATAAATCCATAACAATTTATTCCTGAGACCATAAATGTTGCACCTTTAAGACCTGCTTCGTCACCAGGTTGATAATCGATCATCTGTAGTTTATAGCCTCTTTTATCAATCCAACGAGAGTACATCCTAAAAAGTCTTTCTGCCCAATCTTGGGAATCTGTTCCTCCAGCACCTGCATTTATAGAGACAATTGCATTTCGTGCATCATCTTCATTATCAAGCACTATATCAATGGAGAATTTTTTAACCTTCTTTTCAAGCTCAATAACTAAATCTTCAACCTCTAACTCAGCATCTTTATCTCCCTCCTCTTTTGCAAGGGAAAGAAGAGTATCAGCATCTTCAATATCTCGGTGAATTGATTCACATGCATCAATAAGCTCTGAAATTCTTGTTCTCTCTTTCAGAAGCGCTGTTGCCTTTTCAGTGTCATTCCAAAAATCTTCACGAGCTATAAAACTTTCAAGCTCTCTCAATCTATTCTGCTTAACAGGTAGGTCAAAGATACTCCTTAAGCTTCTCTGATTTTTGGTATAAATCCGTGATAGTCTGTTTAGTTAAGTCAAATGCCATATTAGTTCTGCTCCTGATTTTATAGTTATTACTCTAAATATTATGTAATTTTGGTTCAAAATTATAAATTTTATATGGTTCTGATTCAGAAATTCAAC
>JADFXA010000182.1 GCA_015233755.1 Desulfamplus sp.
CAATTTAATAAAGAAGTCAATATAAAAATTATTATGTAATTAACATTTATTATAGTATCTTTAAAGAAGTAAATTCCGTCAAATAAATATACTGATTATTACAATATCAAAATCAAGGTTCTCAAATGATAAAAAGACTAATCGAGTGTTCAAATAGCCCATTCGCTTATGTAGATACTCTTATGTTTTTTTACATAAGAGATTGCCATGAGCATCATCTTTTTTTTATACTCAAAATCATTAACACTAATATTACATAATCATTACATGGAGATAAAAATATGACTCTAAAAACAGGAAAAGAATACAGATATAATAATAAAGTAAGAGTCCAGAAACATCGGGAGGATATGAAGGCTAAAGGCTATATTGCAAAAACCATTTTTTTATCAAATAGATTTCAAGATGAAATTAATAGAATCTGCAAAGAGCAACGCGTGGCACAGCATGAAGCCCTTGACCTTATCTTGGATGGATATATAAAATCACAAAGTGACACTGACATTAATGTTAATGATAGTGTAGTACAAAAAATTCAGAATTATAACATTAAACCAATATCAGAACTATTGCGATTTGATGATGAGAATGAGGATATTAATATCCCTGAAATTGAAATATCCGATGATGATGCAGCAGAATCGGTAAAGATATTTGATCAATTTTTGGCAATAAAAAATTCAGACATTGAACCTGAAAATGATTCATAGCTTTTCATAATCATCGCTAAACGAAACATAACAAAGGATATAAAATCTGCATAAATACAAATTTTATATCCTTAACTCATTAATAGCTGTGGTTGCACTAATTCAAGTAACAGCTCTGCTTTAGCATTTGCTATTACTTTCAGATTCTTATTTTTTCCCTTATTGCCACTGTTTTTTTAAAGCTTTAATCAATACGAGCTATTGCGTGGTCTTTAACGAATTGACATATTCTATAATGCTATTTGTTCCACTTATGTTTCCCATAGCCATAATATGAATACCATCGTAATATGGATATACCTGTTTTATAATTTCACAACAGATTCCAATGCCATCAATACCATCTTTCATTTTATCGATGATATGGTCAGGTATGTCAATTCCATCAACATTGTCTTTCATATAGCTTGCCATTTTAAGGCTTTTCAGAGGCATGATACCCATAATTACAGGTTTGTTAAGAGATTTTGCCTTTTCTGCAAACTTGACAGCCTTGTCCGCATCATAGACCACTTGTGTCTGAAAAAAATCCGCACCTGCATCGATTTTTCTCTCCATTCGAGATATTTCTCTGTCAATATCCTTTGTGGTGGGTAAGGCAGTACAGGCAATATTAAAGGCGGTCTGTCCACCATATTCCTTATCATTATAATCAAGCCCCGCATTCATTTTCTTGATTAGCCTGACTAATTCAAGGGTATTGTAGTTATATACTGCTTTAGAAGATTCGCTGAAAGCACCGTGCTTTGGCGGGTCTCCAGTTGTAACAAGCACATTACGGATTCCCATAGCGTACGCACCCAGCAAGTCTGCTTGAGTCCCAAGCAGGCTTCTGTCCCTGCATGTAAAATGAGGAATTGATTCAATACTTAATTTGTTTTGAATAACTGAACCCATCATTATCGCATTAATTCGCAGGTTTCCCATCGGACAATCATGGATATTTATACCATCAAGAGGAAGATAACCCGATGCTTTATCAACTGCTTCATCTGTCTGAACGCCTTTTACTGGACCAAGTTCAGTTGTAATAACAAACTCATTACCAAGTTTCTCAACTAACGTCATATTTCAGCCTTTTTATGTATAAAATTTCATATCAATATTAAACATAATAGAATCAAATGGTTATTCAACCATTATTTACTCTGTCTTTGAGCTTAAGCGAACATTTGAAAGTAACCACTCTACGAGATGGCAAAGTCATTGTTTGCTTAGTTGCTGGATTTCTCCCTTTTCTGGCGGCTTTGTTTCTAACGCAGAACTTACCCAAGCCAGAAATAAGAAGATCATCACCAGAGGCTAAAGTTGTTTTCATAATCTCAAGAAGTGCCTCTACAGCATTACGAGCTGCATACGGAGACAAGAGTGTCTTTTGTCTAATCTCTTCAACGATCTCTATTTTTGTAAGTGCCATTTATAAGTTATCCCCCTATTTAAATGAAAAGCTGCCTTGTATGAGGATTAATCTTTTATGTCAAGATTATGATTTGATTTAAATGTATTTGGGTTAAGATTTTTGATTTCTAAGATAACCTGCGTGATCTACTATTTTGCCAGAAGCTCCATTTGCAAGTTTATATCGGAAGTCTTGAGATAAGGGGATTTTGTTAAGAGTTTGAGAATCAACTAAAACATAAACTGTTTCCACTAAGGCAATGATTTGCTCGTTCCCAGGCCTGCGAAACTCTGTCCTCAGCGTAAAGGATGTATTTCCTAAATGAGTATTTTCAACAGTTAGTTCTAATACTTGATCAAAGCGTGCTGGAGACCGCCACTCAAGTGTTTGTTTGACTAATTGATAGTCCAGTTGTCCGCTGACAAGCTCTGTTTCATAGCCGAGTGAACGCATAAATTCGGCAGTACCTAACTCCACGTAGTCTCCATAACGGGAGTTGAATACTACCTTTTGTGCATCACACTCGCTATAGCGGACACGAAGGTAATAGCGAAAAGAATTTTTCATATCATTCGTGTTCAAAAACGTATTTTGCATATAGATAGTATCGTATGTTAAGTTGTTCAATCAATTGGAAAACGTTATATGTTTGTTTGAGCTCATTATTTATATATAAGCTGCTATTTTATCAACTACTTGTTCTGGTGTAAGGTCTGTTGAATCAATCATAATTGCATCTTTTGCTGGTTTAAGAGGGGCATTCTCTCTTGATGAGTCGTTTCTATCTCTTAACGCTATAGATTGCTCAATTTCAAGCAGGGTTTGTTTTTCTTCTCCCTCTTTTGTAACACTTTCATTATAACGTCGTAATGCTCTTATCTTTAAATCTGCTGAGAGGAAAAATTTATAGCTTGCATCTGGAAATACAACAGTTCCCATGTCTCTGCCTTCAAAAACTGCATCACTTTTTTTTGCAATCTCTCTTTGAAAACCAAGCAATGCCTGCCGCACAGCTTTTTTAGCCGATAAATCAGATGATAGCATTGTAATTTCTGGCGTTCGTATATAGTCGGTAATATCTTGACATGAGCTCAAGAGACGATATGTTCCCTCTGGCTGAAGTTTTAATTCAAGTGAAATTGATGATAGAAATGCGTCAAGTTCGTCATCATTATGCCAATTTAGACCGCAACGACAAACTTCATAGGCAATTCCTCGATAAAGTGATCCTGTATCAACATAGGCACAACCAAGTCGTGCGGCAAGTAATTTGCTTACAGTCGTTTTACCAGCTCCCGCAGGTCCGTCAATAGTAATAATTCTTGTTGTTTTTTTCATATCTATTTTATGTTGTTAATTTGCTTTTTGTTATTTTTATATAAAATGGAATTATAAAGATAGCACCTTTTTGAGAGCTTCAATAAATGCTCTGTTTTCTTCTGGCATACCAGCACTTATTCTTAAACATGATGGGAAACCATAGGATTTCATTGAACGGGTTATTATGCCATATCTAAGCATCTCTTTAAAAACTTCTGCAGCATCTTTTTTTACATCAAGAAGGAAGAAATTTGCTTGAGTAGGAAAGGTTTTAATGCCCATCTCAGATAATGCATTCACAAGATAATCAATTCCTTGGTGCATTATATCTATGCCATTGTTTAAAAACTCATAATCATCAAGAGCTGCGGCAGCAGCAACTTGAGCAAGAGAGTTTACATTAAATGGCTGCCTTATCCTGTGTAGAACTGATGCAATATCTTTATCCATTACACCATACCCAACTCTGAATCCCGCAAGTCCATAAGCCTTAGAAAAAGTACGAAGAGTAACGATATTACTTTTCAGATTGGTTGCAAGGCTGTTAAAGATATTGGGATCTCTTGCAAATTCAATATATGCCTCATCAACAATTATAATTATGTTATTCGGAATTTTTGCCATGAACTCATTAAATTGAGTAGTTGTAAAATGGCTTCCAGTTGGATTATTAGGGTTGGTTAAAAAGATCATAGCTGTTTTTTCTGTTACAGCGTCAGCCAAAGCATCAAGGTCAATTGTAAGGCCATTTAATGGAATCATCACAGGAGTGCCGCCAGATGTTTTCACTGAAATCTCATACATCAAAAATGATGGCAAAGGCATAAGTGCTTCTTTTCCAGAACCAAGAAAGGCATGAGCAAGAAGAGCGATAATATCGTCAGAGCCGTTGCCTACAATAATATTTTCATTTTTTACGTTAAAGCGCTCTGCAAGTTTAGCTGTCAATTTGAATGCACTGCCGTCAGGATAGCGATTCATTGAAGAAAGGTGCTCGCCAATTGCCTTGATAGCTAAAGGAGATGTACCAACAGGATTTTCATTAGAGGCAAGTTTGACAATATTTTTAATACCATACTCTCTCTCAAGCTCATCAATCGGCTTCCCTGGTTCGTATGGTTTAATTGACATGATGTAGTCTGGAACATTAAATTTCATATAAAACTCCCAAAAGAACAGCCATAATCAACACACAGTTCAAACATTTAATCAATTAAGTTAGAAAAGTCATGGACAACGCTGTAATAAAAATTAAAGGTGTGATAAAAAGTGATTTAAATTTAATCAAATCCGATAGAAAGTGGATAATTTATTGAGCTTTCTATTTATTGTCAACTTTTTTGATTTAGTATTAGAGACAAAGATATATAATATCAGCGATTGAGAATAGAGAGCAGGATACAAATATGAAGAGTAGTTTACACAACCAGACAATAAAAAATTTTGACAAGGTAATCACAGGGCTTGAAAATTTATGTGGAAAATATGAGTCAAGCTCCATCTACAGAGAAAAACTTAAAGGAAAAAGGCTTGGATTACTTGCAAACCCAGCCTCGGTTGATTCATCTTTTAGGCACTCTTCAAGTTTGATAAGTAAGATATACCCAAATCAACTTAAGGCTCTTTTTTCACCTCAGCA
>JADFXA010000183.1 GCA_015233755.1 Desulfamplus sp.
CGGAAAAAAAGGAATATTAGTTTGATCTTTGCTATCTTCCATCTTCTTTTTAGAAATAGGCTCTTTAAGAGCAACAGACAACGCTTCATTATTGTGCAATCTATCCAAGCCGCTACGCAATAGATGAGGTACTATCTCACCACTACTGTTAAAGATGCGAATATCTCTTAAATCTTGACGCAATACTCCTTTATAAACAGCTTCAGGCAGTTCTATTTTATAGATTGGGCTATCACCACTTACATTTAGAGTAAATCCATAAGCAAAATCTTTTGGTGAGAGGGAGTCACAGTAAACAGTGTCAGATTTTGTAATAAAAAACAAAATTAATAAAAGAATCCTCAACATATATTTTTTCATTGATTTCACCTCTATTGAGCCTTTTTATCCTTTGGAGGAAGGGGTGAGAGATAACCAATAAGCAACATCAAACCACCCACAGCTAAAAAAGAGACAATCCTTGCAATGGTTCTGATGCCTGAAAGATCAACTGTAAATAGTTTCAACACAAGCAAACCGAGCAACACTGCTCCAGCAAACCACAGTTTGCGTCTTGAGCTTTTTGCAGCAAATGAAGTTGTAAAAAGAGCAATAACTCCCCAAAGAATAGAGATTGAAGCCTGAAAAATAACTGATGCTGTAAGGCTGTCAAAATAGAATGGAACATCAAAATAGAAATGGACAAAACGACCAGTAACAAAGTTAAGCCAGATAAAGATAAGAAGCAGTGTGATAACTTGTTTTATTTTTGCACTAACATCTTTGAATGCCCAGATAAAAAGAACAAGCAGAACAAAGATTTGAGAAAGCTCTAACGGATTTACAATAGGAAAGTATGGCAAAGGGGAGGGATTACCGTCATAAAAGTTAGTCCACAAAATCCAACAGACTAAGAAAAGAGCAGGAATAGTCAGGCCTTGTTTAAAATAGCAGCTCGAATTGTTTACAAAAGGCGCCCACTTTATTAGCTCTCCTTTTCGGATAATTAATAGAATAAAAATAGCTGGCACTATTCCCCATAAGATTCCTGACCATGTTGAAGAGCTTTCAAACAGCATATCAAAATAGTGTGTTGTTCTTGGAGTAAATAGTTGCTCGACGAACCAAACAGCTTCATGGGAAACAACAAAAATAAGAAGCCAAAGTGTCTTAATGTGCCACCAAGATATTAGTTTAGCTGTAAATCCAATAGATTTAACAAATTTGCTAAACTTACCAGAATTAGACTCTGTGTTAGGCTGTATATTAATCTCTGAATTAGGCTCTATATCAGATTCTATCTTAGATTCTGTGTTTAGAGTGTGGTTTTTATCTAATTGCCATAAAATTCGATATTGCACCGCAAAAGTGATAATCCATGCTGCACCTCCCCATTTTGCAAAAAGATGAGAGTTGCCATAAAGATCAAGAAGCTCCAAACAAAGAGTGCAGAAAATAACAGGCAAAAAGCCCATCATAGCAAAAATAAGCTGCTTCCATTTAAATCGCTCTGCAACCATTGCCATTGCTTGACAGCTAACTGCACAATAGATAAGAAATAGATTATACTTATTATAATCTGTGCTTGAAAAATGGTGGTCAATCTCATTAATACCAGCACAAAACCACCAAATAAGCCCCCATAAAAGAAGTGGTATATGAAAATATCTCTCCCATCTTCTGAGCTTTTCTCGCTGCGAGATCATATAATAAGAGGAGAAGAGTCCAGCAATGCTTATAAAAATGCAGCCTAAATAGATATGGTTTAGAAACACCATTCCATTTGAAAAGGCATAATAATCGCCATTGTAATTATAAGGGGTATCGGTTGCGGCAAGAAATGCGATACCAGCTCCAAATTGGAGCATTATTCCAAAGAGCCGAGCCAACAAACGGCTTTGGCGGACTCCAACCCAAACCATTGCAGCACCTTCAATTGCCCATGCAGTTGATGTCCATTTTCCATCCAGAGCAAGTGGAATAGCAAGAGAGCCAAAAACAACACCCATTGCAAGAAATGCTTCAGTTAGCATTCGCATTCCTTCAACAACTCTATTCCAAAGAATAGTTGCAAGCGTTATGTAAAAGAGCCCAAGGGTTAAGGCAGTAATTGCAAGCCCATACTCCATATGCTCGACAAGAGCACTTTGCAATCCAAAGCTGACCAATGGTACTCCAAATACTAAAGGACCATCAACAAATCCTTTTAATTTTGGAGGTTGTCTATGTGCAAAAAGAACAGAAATTGCGACATAAAAGAGAAAAAATAGGATTAAGAATGGCTCGGTAGTTGAGAAGAGTTCTGGTTTATAATGTTCACTGCCCCAAAGTGAAGAGATTACAAATGTGAATGCAAATCCAATAAGGTTTAGCTCACGCCAAGCTTTAAACCATGCAATTCCCAAAATTCCGCAATTGAGCAGCGCATAATAGGAAAATAGCATTACATGGCTGCCACTTCCCGTTGACATAAGAACTGGTGCAAGAAAACCACCAATAACTCCTGATACTGCTAACGATTTTGCATCTTGCATAACAGCTAAAGCACAAGAAAGAGCAACAAGCATAATCATAATTAAGAGAGAGAAGGTGTTTGGAAGAAGATTATAGAGCTTTGATGCAGCAAAAACGGTAAGATATAAAATACCAATGCCGCCACCTTGGAGTACCAAGCCATATTCACCTTTGCCATACTGACTAATAGCTGATGTTCCAACTTTATCTTCTTTTCCTTGTCTATCTTTTTTTTGCGTATATGCTTCCCTGTTTTTCATTGACCAGCCAGTAATGAGCATAGCAAGAGCAGCCACTACAACACAGATAAGTCTAAATTCTATTGGAAAAAAATTGTGCTGGGCAGCATATTTGAGTAAAAACGACACTCCAAAGAAAATGATTATAATTCCAAGTTTTAAAACTACATTGCCTTTTGTGAAAAACTCTTTTATACGAATAAAGAGTCCTTTCAAAAAGCTAACCCTAACCGTAGTCCCGTCATCTGTAATATTTTTAGCTCTAATCTCTTTATATGAGCTCTCTTCAGGGGTGGGCTTTTTCGATATAATCTCTTCAGAGGAAATCTCTTCACCCGTAATATTTTCAGCCGTCTTTTCCTCAGAGTTAAATGATTCTGGAGTTATTGATGCTTCTGTTTGAGTTTTAGGTCGTTCTTCTTCAATATTGTTAAAATACTTCTGAGATTTTTCCAAGAGAGAGAGCCGTTTTCTCAAAGATATAATTTCAGCAAATAAGAGTCCAAATATAAACCCAAATAGCTCATTTCTGGAGTAGGAGTAGTGTGGAATAAAACCTATAAAAACTGCAAAACAAATACCCCAAAGAATATACCTCATAAAATTTCTCCTTTTTTAAGGCATTAATTTTAAATAACCCTCTATCTTGTATACTTCCTTCTCTAACTTTTCAATCATGCTGAACAGTTGATCTGATTGGTTTGCTTTTGCTGTTTTTTCAAGTTCATATGCTATTTTATGAAGATTTCTTGCTGCAACATTTCCTGCACCGCCCTTAATGGAGTGTGCTTCTATTCTTATAACTTCAATATTTTTATCTTCAAGTGCCTTGTATAAAAAGCCCACTTGAGTTTTAAGATCTTCTAAAAAAGCCTCCATTGCTTCCATAAAAAGCTCTCTGTCACCCATAAAATCAGTAATAGCTTCATCAATATTTATAGGTGGAGCCTCTTTTGAATCGCTAATACCATCTATATTCTCTTCAGACTCAGGTACCTTTTGAATGCTCATATTTACACCACTGCTATCTATTGGTCGGGTTAAACGAGTCCATTTTTCAACCATAGATAACAGCAACTCTTTTTTTAAAGGTTTTGTAACATAGTCATTCATACCTGCTTGTAGACACTTTGCTCTATATCCCTCAATAGCATGGGCAGTCATTGCAATAATTGGGACCATTAAACCATTCATTGAATCAAAATCAGCAGAGTCAAGGTCAGCAGAATAGAGTTCGGCAATTTTTGATTCATGTTCTCTAATTTCAGCAGTTGCCTTATATCCGTCCATCACAGGCATCTGAATATCCATTAATATAATCTCATATTTGTTTTTCTTGAATAATGCTACAGCTTGCTGACCATTTTCTGCTATGTCAACTTTGTACCCAGCTCCTGTAAGCTGCATTTTTATCACTTCTTGGTTTATTCGATAATCTTCTACCAGAAGAACCTTAATCTCTTTATCAGTGGAATTTTCTTCAACAGACTTGTTAGAAGCTGTCTGTTCTGACTCTTTTAAGTTAATTCCCAATTGACCTGATTGCTTACCAAGAATAATGGAAAACCAGAATGTACTTCCCTTGCCTTCCTCACTTTCTACACCGATCTTTCCCCCCATAAGCTCAACTAATTGCTTGGCTATTGTTGTTCCTAATCCAGTACCGCCATATTTTCTTGTTATTGAGCCATCAGCTTGTGTAAAGCTGTCAAATATTAATGTGAGTTTTTCTTTTGGAATCCCTATTCCTGTATCCTTGATTGTAAAAAATAACTCTATGCTATTTTCCTTTTCTTCAACCACACTTGCTTTTATAGTAATAGTTCCTTCATTGGTAAACTTTATGGCATTACTGGTAAGGTTCATTAAAATCTGACGCAGACGTGCAGAGTCACCAACCACATCAGCAGGTATTTCAAAAGGCAGGTATGAATCCAGATCAAGTCCTTTTTGCATAGCCATTAGAGCAACGCCGTTGCAAAAATTTTCAAAAAACTGTCTTAAATTAAAAGGTATCAGGTTGAGTTCAAGTTTACCGGCTTCAATCTTGGAAAAATCAAGAATATCGTTAACTATATCTAAAAGAGAATATGCTTCTGATGTAATTGTCCATAATAGTTTTTTCTTATCATCATCAATTTCTGATTCTAAAATAAGTTCTGATAAACCTATAATACCATTTAGAGGTGTTCTTATTTCATGGCTCATATTCGCTAAAAATTCGCTTTTAGCTGTATTGGCAGCTTCTGCTGACTTTCGGGCTGCTATAAGGTCAGCTGTCTGCTTTTCAATCTCATCTTGCAGATTCTTTGAGTAGCTTGCCTG
>JADFXA010000184.1 GCA_015233755.1 Desulfamplus sp.
CCCACTTATTAACAACCATCTTGTAACGTAATTATATGAGATAACTTCATTTATTAACAATAGAAAAGGAGGTAGGCATTATGAGCAGTCAAATAAAAATTGAGGTAAGTTGTCCATCTTGCTTGAAATCATTGATGAACCCGCAAGTTAAGGTTGACGATCTTCCATCAATCGAGATTTTAGCAAAACTCAGCGGTAAATCTGGAACAATTTTTTTAAGCCAAATTTACGGAAGCTATGAAAAAAAATTTGTCAATGTTGAAGATATTAATGATGCAGTTGTAGATTGTTCCTGCCCTAAATGCCAAAAACCATTTCCTATTCAAAAAATCTGTTCATGTAATGCACCTTTAGCAACTTTAAATTTAGATATAGGTGGACGAATTAACTTCTGCACGAGAAATGGCTGCCCTCACCACTCGGTTGAATTTGAGAACTTAGATAGTGCCTTTATTTTGTTCCAAAAGCAAAACCCTTCATATTATGCGTAGGATTGTTGAACTCTATGAGATTTTAAATCGGCGTGGATATGCAATGATGTGTAATTGGTAAGAATTTGCATTGATAATATATTCACTTTTGTCATACTTTAGCAAAATCACTAAATATAGTGGTTATAGCAATATTATGGAAATGATATAACTTCCGGGACATCCTTGATAAAATGTTGACGTAAACTGTATGTATATGCTCCTTGTCCCGGAATCATCAACAGATCACCATCTTGAATATCTTTGCCCCAATAGCTATATCCCCAAACATCATGAGGGGTACAAAGAGAGCCTGTAATAAGACACTCTTTTTCAATTAAGGCTGGGCGTGAGATGTTAAGAACTGGACAGTAATCTGTCTCAAATCGTTCCCAGCCTATGGCGTTTGTTCCTCCATCAGTTATAACCAGATCGTCATATTTTTTATCCATAACTTTGATAATAATATGCATACTCTCATTGCATATCCATCTTCCGGGCTCAAAGCAGATTTTGCACGATATTTGATTAAGAATGTTATCGCAAATAGCACTGCTGAGTTCTTGAGCAAATGTCTCAATGGAAGTGGAAGGATTAAGATAGTGAAGATATGTTTGAGCAGCAGAACCATAAGTTCCAGAAATCTGAGTAAAAGAATTAGAGCTATTTTGAACAGACGAAGTTAATGGATTTAAGGACGATGGGTTTAAAGCAGCTCCCAATGCATTACGCATTATGCCTTGCGGAGTTCCTGCTGGTTGAAGCCACTCACCTTGCTCAGGCCAGTACCCACCACCAATATCAATAAATCTTATCATCAGACGTGCTTCAGGAGTTAACGCAGCAAGAGTTTCTCCAAGCTCTTTTATAAAGGTAATTTGACGATCAGGAGTCATATTCCAGCTTGAATGGAACTGAATCCCCTGGAAATTGATATACTTATATCTTTTGGATTCCTCAATAAATTTTGCTAAATCCTCTGTAGGTATTCCAAACTTTCTCCATAAACCATGAGGTTCTGTCGTGAGCCGTACTCCAACTCTCACCTTTTTACCTTGACGAGCAGCACGCTTTTCAAGACGTTTCATCTCTGTAAAGCTGTCTATTAATACAACCACTTTTGTATTATTGGCGATTGCAATATCAAGCTCTTGAGCTGTTTTACCAGGACCGCTGAAAACAATATCATCAGCACCAAGCTCTAATGCTGTTTTAAGTTCAACACCGCTTGAGACATCTAACCCAAATCCACAACTTAATACTGTTTTGGAGACCTCAGGAAAGTTGTTGCTCTTCATTGCAAAATAAAATCCTGTCTCTGGAAGGCGTTGCTGAAAAACTCTTTTAAATATTCTCGCTCTATTTATGATGACACCAGGCTCAAAAATATAGCAAGGTGTAAGATGACCACCTATTGTATGGAGAATCTGCCTTCCTTTAATAAAATTTGTTTCAACAAAATTAAGCAGAAGTGTATCAGGTAACAGTGGTGTTGTTTTATTTAAGATAGCTTGAACCTGCTGAAAAGTTGCTTGATTTTGTTGGGTTGATATCTGAAATTGCTGAAACGTCTGACCTTTATATTCTGATAAATCAACCATTATAGACCTCGCTTTTTGTTTCAATAACATCTATTTTTAGCATTGATAAAAGTTCCATGCACTGCTCTTTATAGGGTATATCTTCAAACGGTTTGAAAATAATATGCCCTAAATTCCATGAATCATAATTTTCAGGTGGTAGAGTAATTTGATGGCAAATTTTATGTTTTATGAAAATCTCTCTAACTCTGGAATCACATTCAACTTTCTTAGTGTCAATTGATTTAAGAAATCCTGACTGAGCAGCATGAATTCTAAGACCAATAAGTTTGTCATCAAGGTGTGGCAAATATTTTAACTCAAACTCTTGTTTAAAACTTTGATTAGAGTAACAAGCAAAATCAAGGTTAAGTTTCAATATATCAATGTTCATAGCTTTTTGAATAAGCCAAGGAAGGCAATCTCCACCTGGTCTTGGTGTCATTTCAAGCAGCGACACTTTATTGTTAACATCTACAATAAAATCAACCATACAGATCGCTTGTGTTATGCCAAGAGCTTTTGCACCATTTGCTAAAACAGATATTAGATATGACTTATCAATATTAGCAGATGAGATGTCAAAAATTTCATAAGCCATAGTAGTTCCGAAAACAGGAATAGGAGAAGGTATTTTACGTGTAAATCTTATAGGAATAACATCATGCTCATAAACATCTTCTCTATTACCCAATATGTTTTTTAGCTCTTCTGTTCCGCCAATTATAAAGTCACAACTATACTCTGTTCCCTCCACATAAGTCTCAATTATAATATCTGGTGAGCTTTGGGGTTTACAAATAAGGTTATATGCTGTTTCACACTCGTGTGCAGTGCTGCACCTAAAAACTCGTTCGCTGCCACTGCTATCAATAGGTTTTAGAACACATGGGGTGCTTTTATATATTTTATTTTCATCTAATAGATTTTCATTTTTAATTTGATTTAGAGATAAATTAAAACTTTGAACAGATTTAAAAAATTCAACAGCTTGAGCAGCAGAGTTTACTCTTTTATATTTGGGAGTTGGAACTCCTTTTGCATACCAAAGTTCTCTGGTTTTTGATTTATCTCTACAGGCCATCACAGCTTCAATTGATGGGTATGGCAGATTAAATGAAGCAGCAATATGAGCAGTAAGAGCCATTGATTCACAATCAAAGCAGGCGATACCCTTTAATGTGATACCATAAAGTTGGATATGGTTATTAATAAGGCTTATGACGTTTTGAGTTGGTGTAGAAAATAACAACTCTTCGTCTGGCTCTGGTCTCTCTTCAGTTGCCTTTTCTCTAATCGTTGAGTCCGTCATAAAAACAAGCTCTTTTGTAGAATACTTCTTTCGAAGAAGATCAATGTAATCAGACGTTGTCCCAACAATCAGGATTCTTTGGCTTTGCATTTATAATAAGTCCGATATTTTTTAAATTACTTATGTAACTAATACTTAATTAACCGATAGTTGCGGATTGTTTCAAAACTATTTGATAAAGTGTTCTTGGAGTCAAATGGAATCGCTCTTTCCACCCAAAATCACCGCAAAGAAAGTCAATATACTCTATCTTTTCAGAACATGCCCATTTAAGATGGTGAAGGTTAATAAGTTTTGCAATCCCCAAGAAATTTTTATTAGTTCCACCAGCAAGCATAATACAGGTATTGTTCCATATAGCCCCCATATCAACAGCTGCAATTTCATTATTTATAAGCACTGTAACGACTCTCAGCATTCCATTTTTATGTAAATTGGAAACAAGCTCAATAAAAGATTGTAAAAACTTTGGATCATGAAAATATCCATGCTCTCCAAAATTACTGATATTGAGCCTAAACATAGTATCTATGTCATCAAGGTCGTTATATCTAAAAGAGATCCCCTGTTTTTCAATCGCTGTTACTTCAGACAAAATTTTTTTTCTTGATTTACCAGCAAAGGTTCCAAGATACTTTTCATAATTATATTCATGATTTTTAGGATAAAATAGATAGCCTGTCTCATCAACTGTATTGTTTAAGCTAAATTCTGATGGAATATTATCCAATGATGTTTTACACAAATATCTTATATCTGCACTGTTTTGGAATGAACAAAGTGTTAAGAGCATCTCACGCATTACATCGCTATTTTCAGCAATAATTTTGTTCTGTTCCATCCATGTTCTATTGTGCCATATCTCCCCAGGGAAAAAAACAAAAGTATTGATAGGCTCTACAATTTTACAAAGTGGAAGTAGACCATTTAGCCTGCCATTTTCTTCGTGAACAATAAAACAATTATCTCTCATGTAGATTTTTGCAAAAGTCTCTCTGACCCACCAAATGTCAAAGAGAGACTCAACAGGGTAGTATTTTTGCCATAAAAAGGCACACTCATCAATATCCTTTACAATACGGATTTTTGGTGGCATGGCGATATATCCTTTTTGATATTGATATTTAGCAAAATTGCATCATTTTCTATAAGTCACATTGAGCATAGTCTCTTTACCTTCAAAATAGCCTTGTGCAAAATTTCTCACAACTTCTGGATCATAAGGTTTGCAACTAAACACATCAAGATATGTGGTATTGGTAAGATTTGCAAAATGGGCAGAGATAAGAGATGTCTCAATCAACTGCACCATTGAAAAGCCAGCAACTTTTTCATCTTCACCAAAATGGACAACCTGAGTCTCCCCAAATCTTTTCATCTCAATTAAATCGCACAGATCTTTTACAAATTGTTTTATATATTCTGCGTCTCTTATTTTTTCAGGATTACAGCTATAAATATCAATTGAAGATGCGATACCCCAAACATCTTCAGCAGGATCAATTTTTCTAATTGGCACTATTTTCATATTACTTATTCTCCTTGTTTATATTTAGATTATTCTATTCTATTGTATATTAATTAAAATGCTAATTCTAATAAACTATGGCGAGATGATGGCATGGCACTAAGCATCTTTAATGCCACATACTGAAAAAATAATATATCACCCTTATTTAATTAGTAAT
>JADFXA010000185.1 GCA_015233755.1 Desulfamplus sp.
CCCAAACAATTTTAGAAAAATTGATGAATGTTACAGAATCCAACATAGGAGCATTCTATATTTGTGATACTGAAGACAACACAATTTTTTCACCTATAGCCTCTATAGGCTCTAATATTGAGCTTCTACAGCCTTTTGATGCCTCAATATTAGAGGGAGAATTTGGTCAATCTCTAAAAACAGGAAAAATATCACATATAAAAAATATTCCTGAGGATACTATATTCAAATTTAAAACCTTTGCGGGTATAGCTGTTCCCCGTGAAATCATTACAATTCCTGTTGTAGTAAATGATGATATCCTTGCTATGGTGGCGCTTGCCTCTATTAGTGGGTATTCTAATGCTGCATTAACTATTTTTAGCCAGCCATCTTTAATTGCTTTGAACACAGCATTCGGCAATCTTATAGCCAATGATAAAACCCGCCTGCTTGCTGAAGAGTTAAAACAAACTAATGAGGAACTGGAGTCCCAGAAAGAAGAGCTGTTTGCTCAGACTATAGAGTTGAAGGCACAAAGCGAAGAGGTGCTAAAACAGTCCGAAGAGTTACAAAATCAAAATATTGAATTAGAGCAGCAAAGGCTTGCTGTAGAAGAGGCAAACCGCCTTAAAAGCCAGTTTCTATCAAATATGAGTCATGAATTAAGGACTCCTCTAAATTCTGTTATGGCTCTTTCTCGAGTTCTGATGATGCAGGCAAAGCAAAAACTTAATGATGAGGAAGTAAGCTATTTAGAGATTATTGAGCGTAATGGTAAAAACCTTTTGAACTTGATAAACGATATTTTAGATCTCTCTAAAATTGAATCTGGCAGAATGGATATAAATCCTAACTTCTTCTCAATTGAGGAAGCCATAGAAAATATTGTTGAAAGACTTATGCCTATTGCTGAAGAAAAAAATATAGAGATCCGTCAAAATATTTCTGAGAATCTTCCAAAAATTGAAAGCGATGAGATCCGAGTTGCCCAGATATTGCAAAATCTCATTGCTAATGCCGTAAAATTTACCGATGTTGGCGGTGTAAATATATCTGTAAAACACGATGAGAAACAAATTATTGTCAAAATTGAAGATACAGGTATTGGCATTGCGGAAAATGACCTTTCATCTATTTTTGATGAATTTCGCCAGGTTGATGGCTCTTCATCAAGACGGCATGAAGGGACAGGATTAGGCCTTGCTATTGCCAGAAAAGCCGCCTTTATGCTGGGCGGTAAAATTGGAGTAACAAGCAAATTAGGAGAAGGTTCAATATTTACACTAACTTTGCCAATAAAATGGCAAGGTGCAGCTGCAACGCATGCACCTTTTGTTTCCCGAAAAACTAATATGGTAAAATCTATCCGCAAAACCATTTTGGTAGTGGATGATGATCCTGATATGGCTTCTATAATTTCTCAACACCTTCTGCATGAAGGCTATAACACCATCACAGCAACTTCAGGGGCAGAGGCTCTTAAATTGGCAGAAAGAGAACACCCTTTTGCCATTACACTCGATATAGTAATGCCTGAGATGGATGGATGGGAAGTTTTGCAAGGCTTGAAAAAAAATCCTGAGACCAAGGATATTCCAGTTATTATTGTCTCTGTCTCAAGAGATAAAGAGACTGGATTTGCTCTTGGTGCTATTGGCTATGCTACCAAACCAGTTTCTAAAAATTCGCTCCTTGCAGAAATTCGTAAGATTGGTAAGCCTGATACCCGCTCCATAATGATAGTTGATGACAATAGTTTTGATCGGCAGGCAATCAAGAAGATTATAGCAGAAGATGGATTGCTCCCAATAGTTGCAGAAGATGGCAATGCTTGTCTGAAACTTATTAAACAACAAATTCCTGATCTCTTAATCCTTGATTTAGTGATGCCAGAAGTTGATGGCTTTGCTGTTTTAGAGAAAATACGAAGCAATCCAGAAACAAAAAATCTGCCGGTTATCGTGGTTACCGCAAAAGATCTGACAGAGGAGGAACGAAAAACATTGAGTGGCAATGTCTTTTCTGTAATTGAAAAAAATGCAGCAAAATCGTCAACATTGCTTCCTGAAATCAAAAGAATTTTGTGCGAGATGGAAAATCCATCTAAAAAGCAGCATTATAAAAAATTAAACACTCTGCCGCGTATTCTTCTGGTTGAGGATAATGAGGTATCGATAATACAGGTCAGATCGGTTCTTGAAAGTGCTGGCTATATTGTAGATGTAGCTCATGGCGGTCAAGAGGCCGTTAAATATGTCTCACATACAATCCCTGACGGCATTATTCTTGATTTAATGATGCCAGAAGTTGATGGTTTTGCTGTTTTAGAAAAGATAAGAGGCAAGTCAGACACAGCAGAAATACCAGTGCTGATTCTTACGGCAAAAGATTTGACACCTGAAGATTTTAAAAGACTAAGTGCCAACCATGTTCAGCAACTTGTTCAAAAAGGGGATGTGGATAGGGAAAATCTACTGATGAAAGTAAGATTAATGGTTGATAATATAAATAATGACGACACTCAATTTGACTCTCCTCCATCTAAAGTTAGTGTTGAATTGAAACCCACTAAAAATGATAAATTTCAACCAGAGACCTCAAACTTAGAACAAGCTGAAAAACCGTCAACTATCCTTATTGTTGAAGATAATCCAGATAACATGATAACTATTAAGGCTATTTTGCAAAATCGTTATCCTATTTTAGAAGCAAGAGACGGAGAAGAGGGGCTTAAGATAGCAGCAGAATCAAGAGCAAAAATTAAACTTATACTGCTTGATATGGCTATGCCAAAAATGGACGGCATGACAGTAATTAGACATCTTAAAAACAACCCAAATTTACGTCATATTCCTACAGTCGCCTTGACTGCTAAAGTTATGAAAGGTGATCGTGAAAATATTTTAGAAGCAGGGTGTAATGATTACATTTCTAAGCCTATAGAACCTGAAAGTTTCTTGCAAACTATTACTCAATTGATGGAAAAATAACGAGGATTTTATGCACAAAATACTTGCTATTGACGACAAAATCGACAATTTAATAACTATCTCTGCTTTGCTTAAAAATCTTATGCCCGACATTACTGTTATTACTGCAAAATCTGGAATGGAAGGTATAATAAAGGCTAAAAATGAAAATCCTGATGTCATTTTGTTAGATGTCAAGATGCCTCAGATGGATGGCTTTGAAACCTGCAAAAGACTTATGGCTGATGAAAATGTTAATCGAATTCCAGTTATAATGATTACAGCTATAAAAACAGACTCGCAAAGCAGAATTAAAGGATTAGAAGTTGGTGCAAATACCTTTTTAGCAAAACCAATTGATGAATACGAACTTGTTTCCCAGATAAAGGTTGCTCTACGTATCAAGAAAGCTGAAGATGCTCTAAGAAAAGAGAGAGATTCTTTAGAGCGTTTGGTGGAGGAGAGAACTGCCGAACTCAAAGAGAGTGAAGCAAGATTTAGGGTGTTGTTTGAGCAAGCAGGTGTTGGAGTAGCGCAAGTAGAAACATTTACAGGGCGTTTTATCAGAATTAACCAGAAATATTGCGATATAGTAGGTTATACCCAGTCAGAAATGCTTAAACTCGACTTCAAGACAATTAGCCATCCAGATGATTTAGGAAAAGACCTCGAAAATATGGAAAGGCTGATTGCAGGAGAAATAAGAGAGTTTAGCATGGAGAAGCGTTACTATCGAAAAGATGGAAGTATTATATGGGTATTGTTGACGGTCTCTCCACTTTGGAATCAAGGAGAAAAACCAGAAAATCATATCGCAGTTGTTCAAGATATAACTGAACGAAAAAATTCTGAAGTAGAACGAGAAAAACTTCAGGCTCAGTTTACACAATCTCAAAAGATGGAATCAATAGGCCGCCTTGCTGGCGGCGTTGCCCATGATCTTAATAATATGCTTGGTGTAATCATTGGGCATACAGAACTTGCTATGGACATTATTGACCATTCTAACTTGGTTTATGAAGACCTTGAGGAGATTCATAAAGCTGCTGAAAGATCTGCAAGCCTTACCCGCCAACTACTTGCATTTGCACGTAAACAGATTATTGCTCCACAAGTTATTAACCTTAACAAAATTGTAAATGATATGCTGAAGATGCTTGAGCGTATCATTGGGGAAAATATAGAACTGAAATGGCAGCCTCAAGATGATCTGTGGACAATAAAGATTGATCCATCTCAAATAGACCAAATATTAGCAAACCTTTGTGTTAATGCCCGTGATGCCATCAAAAGTGTAGGCATTTTAACAATAAAAACAGAAAATATTTTTTTAGATCAAAAAGTCTATTCAAACCATACTGAATTTTTTTCTGGAGAATATGTATTGCTATCTGTAAATGATAATGGCTCTGGTATTGATAAAACAGTCATGGAGAATATCTTTGAGCCTTTTTTTACAACAAAGGAAGTTGGAAAAGGAACTGGTCTTGGACTTTCCACTATTTATGGTATTGTAAAGCAAAATAACGGTATAATAGATGTTAAAAGCACATTAGGAGAAGGGTCAACATTTAATATATATTTCCCCAGATATATAGACAAAAATCAACAGATACAAAACAATTTTCTAAAAGGAGAAGAATCCACAAGCATTGGACGTGAGACGATACTGCTTGTAGAGGATGAACCTTCAATACTTACACTAACTAGAATGATGCTTCAAAAACAGGGTTACACTGTTTTAGCAGCAAAAAGACCAGGTGAGGCAATAGATATTGCACAGAAATATCCCAGTAGAATAGATCTTCTTATGACTGACGTTGTAATGCCTGAGATGAATGGTAGAGACCTTGCGAAAAATATTTTATCAATATACCCTGATATTAAAAGACTTTTCATGTCAGGATACACAGCAAATGTTATAGCCCATCACGGAGTTTTAGATGCAGGGGTGCATTTTATCCAAAAACCATTCTCAAAACAGGAGTTATCATTAAAAGTTAGAGATGCGCTATCTTCTTGTTAAAACTATATTAATTTTTGATCTTTTCACACAAACCAGAGAGACGCATATCATTTCTATTGTTGTTTAAA
>JADFXA010000186.1 GCA_015233755.1 Desulfamplus sp.
AAATTAAACACGAATGATTTCACAAACAACATCAAAATTTTGGGAATTATACTATAAATAACCTATTTACTGCTGGCAATCAGCTTATGCAAAAACTTAATCGGAAATTACTGGTATAAACTATGAGTACACAAGATATTAGATGGCAGCAACGCTTTCAAAATTTTTTAAAATCATTTGTGCTTTTGGAAAGTGCTGTTGGAAAATTCAATGATGAAGGTTTATCTGAACTGGAAGAGCAAGGCTTAGTCCAACGGTTTGAGTTTACGCACGAACTGGCTTGGAATGTGCTGAAAGATTACTTTGAATATCAGGGAAACAACGAAATCACAGGCTCACGAGATGCCACAAGAGAAGCCTTTAACAAAGGACTGATACAAGACGGTGAAGGCTGGATGGAGATGATAAAAAGCAGAAATAAATCTTCGCATACCTACAACGAAGAAACAGCAAAAGAATTAGTGGAGAAAATTGTTCAAAGCTATTACAATTTGTTTTCGGTTTTCAAAGATAAAATGACTTCCTTAATGGGCAAGTAGAAAAATGTTCGGATTAAAACAGACACATATCGATGCCATTAATCACTGCTTTGCCAAATATCCTGATATTGAGCAAGTAATTATTTACGGCTCAAGAGCAAAAGGCAACTACAAAAATGGTTCTGATATAGATATCACAATCGTAGGCAATTTAGATTACAACAAGCTGCTAAAATTGGAAAACGAATTGGACGACTTGCTATTGCCCTACAAAATAGACCTTTCGCTTCACTGCCAAATAAGCAATCCTGATTTATTAGACCACATACAGCGGGTAGGACAACTTTTTTATGAAAAAGAAAAGGAGACTGTCTTGCGTAAGCCGTAAGCCAGGGGCAGAAATTTGTTTAAGAGCTTAAATGAAAAGAGATGTAAAGAAATCTTGAATAATACAAAGGAACTCCAGCTATGAATCAAACAGAAGTTATAGCTAATCTGACAAAATATAAAAGCCTCCTAATGCAACATATGCCATTTGATAAAATGTTTCTTTTTGGTTCGTATGCAAAAGGAGAGCAGCATCAAGACAGTGATGTAGATTGTAGCTATTGTAGTTGATGAAGTTAAAGGAGATTACCTTTTGACAAGGGGCGGGTTTGGGTAAAAAGAGGCTTGAACTGCCTGAAGGAACTGTTCCTAAAAAAATTATTTCTCTTGTTTTAGAGTGGGCTTTTGACCATAAAAAAGAGTTGATGGATAACTGGGAACTTGCAAAAACCAAATATGAACAACAACTTATCGGTTAAAGAGTATGTTTATTCAAGATAAACACTGGAATATGATTCCTAATAAAAGATTGGCAAAATACTTAGCTATCCGTGAAGTTCCTTCATTAGTTTACGAAGCTGTGAATCTTGAAGGAGTTGCTATGACACTCCCTGAAATTCAAACTATATTAGATGGCATCACTGTTGGCGGGCATAAGATAAGTGATCAGAATATGGTAATAAATCAGGCGGATACGTGGAAACTTATTTTTAAATTAATTGATGAGAACAAATTTGGATTTAAGAAAAATATTGCACTTGAACTTCATAAAACAGCAGGAAAAGAAGAAGCCTTTGAATGGGGTGTTTTTCGTTCAGGCAATGTTTTTATTAGTGGTTCAGATTATGAACCGCCTCCGCCTGAAAAGTTAGATGAAATCTGGCTGAAAACAGAATTAGAAATTGATTCTATCTTTGATGTATATGATAAAGCTATTGCGGCGTTTTTGAAAATGGCGAGAATTCAATTTTTTTGGGATGTAAATAAGCGTATGGGGCGATTTATGATGAATGGTATTCTGCTGAATGAAGGTTATCCAATTATAAATGTTCCAGTAAAACGTCAACTTGAATTCAATAAATTAATGTTGGAGTTTTATTCTTCAAATAACATGGAAGCTATGAATATGTTTTTACGGTCTTGTATTAATGATAAAATTATTGCAAATTTTAAGTAGATACTTACTGTATGACCCATAACAGTATAATTTAATTATACATATTTAATAATAAGGATTAAACAATAAGGAGAAAAAAATGTCTTACAATTTTAACGCAGATGAAATTTTTGCAGTGGCAATAAGGATTGAGGAAAATGGAGCAGCATTTTACAGAAAAGCTGCAAGCCTCCAGAAAGAAGATGAAAACAAGAAGTTTTTGAATCAGCTTGCAAAGATGGAGGATAACCACAAAACATCTTTTGAGAGAATGAAAAAAGAGCTTTCTGAAATGGAGAAAAGCAGCACTGTATTTGATCCTCAAGAAGAACTTGGTCTTTATCTAACCGCTATGGCTGATACTCACGGTGGTGAGGGAGACCCAAAAGTTGCAGACAGCCTGACTGAGAATCAGCCAATGAAAGATATTCTAAATATCGCCATTGGTCTTGAGAAAGAGTCAATATTGTTCTATTTAGGGATAAAAAATCTTCTTCCTCCAAAATATGGTCAAGATAAAATAGATGATATAATAAAGGAAGAACAAAGACATATTGCCCAATTGAACACTTTTCTTAAAAGGCTTAATTAATTTTTTATAAAATATAAGACCAGAATATTTAATAAGTTCTTAAATATTCTGGTCAAATTTGTTGTTCCTGACATAATTTGCAATTATATTTCTTATAAATTTAGTTCTAAAATACCTAAAAACTAAATTTATTCTTGCAGTTAAACAGGTTCAATTAAACTTTTCCTACTACATCAACAAACTTGCCATACTCCATCTTTATTATTCTATCTGCAAAGCTAAAATATCTATCATCATGGCTTACTGCTATTACAGTTTTACCATCTTGTTTCATCTGCTGAAGAAGAGTTGTGTAGAAGAATTCTCTGAAAATAGGATCCTGATCCGCTGCCCATTCATCAAATAGACAGATAGGTCTTTTTTCGAGAAGTGCAACGATCATTGCAAGTCGTTTTCGCTGACCCGTTGAGAGATTGGTATTGGTAAAGCCTCTATCAATAAATTCAGTCTTTCTGTCCAACTGCATTATTTTCAAAAGCTTAAAGACCTGATCTTCATCAATATCATCTAATCCATATAGTTTATCAAAAAGGTGAAAATCACCAAATATCACCGAAAACAGTTCTCTATATGCTGGATATGTAACTTTGTTTATCTGTGTTGAACCATCAAGGATAATGTTTCCAGAAGCAGGGTAGTAAAGACCTGCCAAAAGCTTCATTAAAGATGATTTACCGCTGCCGTTTCCTCCAACTATAAAGATAGTTTCCCCTTGTTTTACAGATAGATTCAATGGTCCAAGAGTGAAAAGAGGTGTATTATTTGCGTCAAGGTATGAAAAATTTAGATTTTCAAAATCAATTTTCTCAAATGATGTAATTTTTCTGACAGGAGAAGTTCTCTCTACTTTGTAAGGTTTTGATGCCTCATCTAACCTTTTCTCAAGTGAGTATATATTTTCTACGGCAATATTTGCTCTGCTGATAAGAGGTATTGCAGAGACAACCATGTTTGCAGGTCCTATTATAAACAACACCGCTGTGGTAACTTTTATTAAAATAGAGCCTGATATATAATCAAATTTAGGAAGAAGAAATACAATAATTGCAAGAAGTGTGTAAAAAAATACCTGAGAAAACATAATTTCAGTTACAAAACGGAATCCCGTCCTAATTTTAAGTTTTTCTGTCTCCTCTGCGACTACTTTCAAAAATCCAAAGTAATCATCGCTCTTTTTGCGATTCATCTTAAGCTCTTTAAAACCATCTAATGTGTTATAAAGCAGCTCAAAAAATTTTGTCTCTTTTAGCGTTGTCTCTCTAAGTTCGCTATCAATCTCTTTCTGATGAAGCATAAACGAGAAAATACCCGCAGATATTGCAAGCACTGTGGTGAAAAAAGCAAGTTTAGATAAATAGCCAAGGTAAAATAGACAAAAAATCAGAACAATGCCTGACTGGCAGGCATTGATAATAACGACAACAGATTCAGATATTAAATTGGTATTTTGGGTAATCAAAGTATATATCTCTGATTTCCCAATATTCTCAAGAAATAGTAATTCAGAATCTCTTATTTTATCTGCAATCCGCACACGTATTCTATTTATAACGATTTCAGCAATTCTTGTTGATTCTGTTAATGCGTGCCGTTTACCAATCACTGCAATTGCAAAACTTATTGCAAACAAAAAAAGATATCTTATATACCAAGAATCTTTTGTACCAGCAGATGCTGCATTTGTAATGATTCCAAGTATCAAGCCCTGAAAAGTTCCTGAGATCAATGCCATTGTCAATACAAGATTGCCAGATATAGTTGACTCTTTTTTGTATAATGTTAGTAGATTCATTATAAAATTACCATTATCGTTAAATAGTTTATGTTATGAAATCAAACCCTTGAGCTAACTATCATTTAAGTTTTTATCAGTCAAACAATAAAATAGGCTTGTACTACTTCTTAAGCTTCTCTTCAAACTTCAATTTAAAGTACTCTTTTCTCTTTTCAGGGTCAAAATCAAGAAGAGTTCCTCCAGATTCAAAGTGTTGAATAAACACTGAACCAATAGAGTATGTTACAGCAGCAGAGACTGTAGGTATAATAAAAGGAGTGGTTAGCGAACCCAATATTGGAATGTTTTTTATGCTGTTTATTAATAGCCCTTTTGCAAGGGTAGATGCAGATAAGGTACTTAAAAGTGAGAGAATAATTGCCTTGGCCCTATCATTTGAAAATGGGATGTTGTAGTGTTTAGATAGCTTTGCAAGCATTTTCAACTGGACTCCTGTAACTGCTGCAATATCTACAAAGAAAAGTGGTATCAACCCTGCCCCCATAGACCACCACATATAATCTTTCACAATTTTTTATTTTGGTCTCTCGTCGGCTTAACGCTTTTTTGTAACCAAATAGAGCAAGACTTTAAAATTTGAGCAAACGCAATTATAAAAAAATTTCTAATATCCTCATCTTTTATTTCAGATATTCTCGCAAAAATAATTGATAATTTCTCTTTTTGTTTAGGCAAAAACC
>JADFXA010000187.1 GCA_015233755.1 Desulfamplus sp.
GTTGTTCAATGGTTTGTTGCAGATAATGTTTTTCCATTTATATTGCTCCATACTCAATAAAGCTAAGGACTTTTGATTTATAATTTGATCTTTAATTTATCTATATCGAATTATATTGATGAAATCAAAATAATTGAGAATTTTCTTTGCTTCAACTATAAGTTCAATTGTTAATAGAGTGTTTTAGAATTTAACATAAAAAGGGAGGAGATAAATTTGCTCTCAAGAATTAACTGCAGTGCAGTAGCTGGAATAGCTGGGTATGTTGTAGAAGTTGAGGTTGATGTCTCATTTGGTCTGCCAGTTTTTAATATTGTTGGCCTTCCTGAAATTGCCGTAAGAGAGAGCCGTGAACGGGTAAAAACAGCTATCAAAAATTCTGGATACGCCTTTCCTATGGATAGAATTACAGTGAATCTTGCACCTGCTGATGTAAAAAAAGAGGGGACAAGTTTCGATCTGCCTGTTGCAATGGCAATTCTTTCTGCATCTGCAATTGTACCTCAAGATCGGTTCAAAGGCTATTTTATGATGGGAGAGCTATCTCTTGACGGTAGAATCAAGCCTGTAAATGGTGTTTTGCCAGCAGTCATTTGTGCTAAAAAAAATGGTGCGTGCGGTTTTCTTGTTCCTGTTGAAAATCGTGGAGAGGCTTCAATGGTTAAAGATATTGAGATTCTCCCCGTTGAAACATTAAGAGATGTTGTTGATTTTTTTACTGGTATGAGAAAAATTGACCCTTTTTCTGGTAATACTAATATGCTTCAAGATAGTTATAGCTTGGGTATATCTGATCTTGACTACTGCGATGTAGCAGGTCAAAATCATGCAAAAAGAGCCTTAGAGATAGCAGCAGCAGGAGGGCATAATCTATGTATGTCAGGGCCTCCAGGTTCAGGAAAGACAATGCTTGCAAAGCGGATCGCCTCAATTTTACCTCCACTCTCATTTGAAGAATCACTTGAAACAACACAGATATACTCAGTTGCGGGCTTATTAAAAGAAGATATGCCCTTAATTACTCAACGACCGTTTCGTTCACCACATCACACAATATCTGCTCCTGGACTCGTTGGTGGCGGGGCACGGCCAGAACCAGGAGAGGTTAGCCTTGCACATAATGGACTCCTTTTTTTAGATGAGTTGCCTGAATTTAAGCGAAATGTTCTTGAAGTTTTACGTCAGCCGATGGAAGATGGCATGGTAAGAATCTCAAGAGCTGGAGCAAAATTCACATATCCATCAGTTTTTATGTTAATTTCTGCGATGAATCCTTGTCCGTGCGGCTATTACGGAGATAGTGTCAGAGAATGCACATGCACAGCAGCACAGATTCAGCGTTATAGAGGAAGGATTTCAGGACCTCTTATTGATAGAATAGATATACATATCGAAGTTCCAGCAGTATCTTATAGTGAATTAACAGGTAATTCAAAACCAGAATCATCAAAAGAGATAAGAAAAAGGGTTGAAAGTGCAAGACAGTTGCAAATTGAGAGATTCAAAGGCTCTTCCGTTTTTTGTAATGCTGGAATGCGTCCTCGTGACATCAAGAAATTTTGCACCCTTGAGCCAGCGGCCTCATCTATCCTTGAAAAAGCTGTAGATAGCCTTGGACTTTCTGCTCGTGCATACAGTAGAGTTCTTAAAACCGCAAGAACCATTGCTGATCTTGATAATCAAAAATATATTTTAAGACAACATGTTGCAGAGGCTGTCCAATATAGAAATGAACAATAAATTTTATCTCCATATATTATAAAATAAACAGAACCTCAAAAGATGGAAAACAATTTATCTATTTCTGGTAACTCTTTGATAATCAAGATTATTGAAACCTGTACAAACTGTGATGTGTGCAGAATGCACATGGAAGATGACTGCCTCTTCTTTCCAGAGCTATATCGGCTTTACGATGAATCAGAAGAGAGTGGCATCTCCATTAAAAAAAGCGATCTGAGAAATCTTGTTGATCTTTGCACTATGTGCGGACTCTGTCCCTGCCCTGAGATCCGCTCAAATATAATAATCTCTAAGACTGCTTATGTTAATCAAGAGAACTCCTTAAATTCAATCCACCAAATACGGTCTAATATCCTCTCAAATGTTGAAAGTATAGGCAAACTATGCGGTATTGCACCTTCTTTAGCTAATAAGCTGAATAGATTAAAGCCAACAGCAGCCCTTGTTAAGAGAATAGCAGGTATTCATCAAGATTTACAGTTGCCTCGTGTTCCTAAGGAGGATTTCTTTAAGTGGGCTTATGCAAAAGGGTTTAGTGGTGAAAACAAATTAAATATCTATAATGTATTCAATAGCAAACAGAGCTTAGATAAAGATACAAAATCAAGCAGCAAGCAGCTATTTAATCATTCAGAAGATAAGGCTAACAAAAAACTTAAAGTCGCCTACTTTTCAGGATGTAGTGCAAGTTATTTTTTTCCTGAAGTGGCTAAAGCTGTTGTTAATATACTTGTGCATAACGGAATTGAAGTAGTTGTCCCACAACAGAAATGCTGCGGTATGCCTCTAATGGTTGAGGGAAATCAAAAAGCAGCTCTTGAGAATCTAAGATTCAACATGAAAACAATTATAAATGCCATAGATAGAGGCTATGACATAGTATGTTCCTGTCCTACATGTGGTTTTTTCTTCAAAAATATTATTAAAGAGAATGCTTTTTATTCAGCAGAGTATCAATCCATTGCAGGGGTTGACAGCCGTTATATGAAAATTCCTCTATCATCTCGTGGTAATAAAACCTCATTACTTGGAACTATAGAAAAAGATACTAACGAGAATTTCACTCTTGTTCATAAAAGCACATACCAGCACATTCTCAAGGATGATGGCTATTTTGCTCAACTAAATCCTCTTGACCGTATTAAAATATCAGAAAGGGTGATGGATTTTGGTCAATATCTTTTTGCTCTACACTCTCAAGGAAAACTTAAAACTGACTTTCAACCTCTTAAGATAACAGCATCATATTATGCTCCATGCCATCAAAGAGAACAATATATTGGTCAACCATATCTCAAACTACTTGAATATGTCCCATCTTTAACTATTAAGTTAATAGGCGGCTCAATGGATTGCTGTGGTATTGGAGGACACCTTGGATTCAAAAAAACTTTCCATGAAAAATCATTAAAGTCAGGAGAGCCTCTTTTTACTAAAATTAAATCTTCTGATACCCAATCGATCATTACAGATTGTCTCAGCTGCAGGTTTCAGTTTGAAAATTTCATTCTGAAACAGAGAGATAGTACTATTCAGAAGGTGTTTCATCCAGTTGAAATTCTTGCCATGAACTGCACTTCTTCTGCTTATTAGATACAGGTGATGCAACACCCCTTCCCCACATTAAGCTGGGAGGTATCTTAAAAAGATTACAACGTCCCACCAAGTCAAAATATGAACCCTCGCTTTACAATCAATTTGGGCTTTGCAGTTTAAAAAAATGTTTTAGCGTGTATTGATGAACGAATCTGAAAAGCACCTCAATAGACCTATTTTGTAATCTTGCAGGTCAACAATTTCTAGATAGAGCATTTTCAACTATCTTTCTACCAAGCATCTGAAATATTATGTTGTGAAAAGGCAGCATCGAGTACCAATATATTCTGCCAATAAGACCTCGAGGGTGAAAATGGGCAGTTTGTACCAAAATACCACGTGCTGAGTTTATATCAAACTCAAGCCACGCTTTACCAGGCAGCTTCATCTGTGCAGCTAAAAGAAGTCGTTTCCCATATCTTATATCTGCAACTTTCCAAAAATCTACTGCATCACCTATTCTCAAATTTTTAGTTGCTCTTTTACCCCTATTTAGCCCAACACCTCCTGAGAGCTTATCAATAACACCTCTTATCTCCCATAAAAAATTAAATGCAAACCAGCCGTTATCTCCACCAAGAGAACAAACTGATTCAAATAATTTGTCTGTTGAAACTTTACCTATTGAAAATGTACGTACATCTCTAAGAACGGCACCAGCACTTTCGCCAACAACAGATGGCAAATCAAAATCTGTAAGCTCACAACTTTTATCTTCAGAACTATCACACCAACGGCTTATAACCTGACGATTTTCCATCTCATCAATCGCAAGTTTAACCGCCTCATTAAATGGCATTGGTTTTATTGTTGGAAAATATCTTTTAGCATGAGCGTTTAGCAAAATGGTCTCAGATTTAAGTCCCTCAATTAATGCTGATGCTATTTCTAACGGAACTGGTGTAAAAAGAATCAGCCAATATGATGAGAGCTTTGGCGTTATAACTGGTACTGGAATTAAAAATCTCTCAAGCTCCATAACCTTTGCAGTCTCTTGCATCATCTGCTTAAAGTTCATGGGATATGTCCCAATATCAACGATCACATTTCCTTCAATATCAGCAGTAATGGCAGATTCAAGATATGCAAGCACATCATCAATCGCAATTGGCTGTGTAATGGTGTTGACCCATTTGGGAGCTATAATAATCGGCAGTTTATGGATAATATGGCGAACTATCTCAAAACTTACACTACCTGATCCTATAATAATTCCAGCCCTAAACCAGATTGTCTGTATTTTATCTTTACATGCACTTAGAATCTCTCCCGTTTCAATTCGGCTTAAAAGATGTTTGCTTGCACTCTCTTTTTCCCCAAGCCCGCCAAGGTATATTATTCTTTTTACACCAGAAGCAATGCAAGCATCTCTGAAATCCTCAGCACTTTTGCGATCTTTAACTGCAAAATCGCTATTTTTATCTCTCATTGAGTGAATAAGATAAAAGGCAACTTCAATATTTTGAAGAGCATTCACAAGAGAGTCAGGATTAAAAGTATCTGCTTCAACTATCTCAATTTCGCCTTGTAACTCTTTTGCATGAATTGAGGGGTCAAGTTTATTTCTATCCCTGACCATAAGACGGATATTAATATCGTTTTTTTTGATCAACAGTTGTTTTAATCTTCTGCCTACATAACCTGTTGCTCCAGTTATCAATACATTTATCTTCATAATCATTTCTATTT
>JADFXA010000188.1 GCA_015233755.1 Desulfamplus sp.
CCGCACTTTCAACAATTTCAATACCTATTACTTGTTTAGCATCTTTTGAGAGCCAAATAGGAATTGTCCCAGTACCAGAATAGAGATCAACAACATACTCACTACCTGATAAATTTGCATACTTAGAGACCAATGAGTATAAAGTTTCAGCTCCTTTTGTATTTGTCTGAAAAAATGAGTTTGCTGATATTTCAAATGTAAAATCACCAAGTTTCTCTTTAATAGAGCTTTCACCAGCAATAACCTTTTCATACTCACCAACTGAAATTGAAGCCTTTTTTGATGTGATGTTATTTATAACTGATGTAATTTCAGGGTATTTTTCAATCAATTTGCGGGTTAATGGAGTTAAAATATTTTCATTTTCCTGCTTTGTAACGATATTCACCATCCAACTTCCAGAGGCAACGGAGTTTCTAAGCATCACAAAACGCCAAAAACCTTCGTGGCTTTTAAAGTTGTATGCAGGCAAACCAGACTCTTTAATATATTCCCTAATATCACTTAAAATCTGATTACCAATGTCAGGTTGAATTAAACATTTTTCAATATCTATAATTTTATCAAACGTTCCTGGCACATGAAGACCCAAACCAAAATCTTTTTTAATTTCGACATTTGCAAGCTCTTCAGGCGATAACCATCTGCGATCACTGCACGAAAACTCCATTTTGTTTCTAAATCCAAAGATATTTTCAGATGGAATAACATCTTTAACCAAGATGCCTTTTATGAGTCCGATATGTTCAAGAGAGTCGATAACATGTTGTTTTTTATATTTAAGCTGCTCACTATATGGCAACGCCTGCCAACGGCATCCACCACAGTGATCAGCATAAGAGCATGGAGCTTTCTGACGTAGAGGTGATGGCTCAATGATAGTTATAAGCACCCCTTCTGCATAGTTTTTCTTTTTTCTGGTTATTCTGGCTATTACTTTATCACCAGGAAGAGCTCTATCAACAAAGATTGGAAAGCCGTCAGGTTTCGCTATTCCCATACCACCAAATGCAAGGTCAATTATTTCGAGTTCTGTGTTTTTTCCCTTTTGAAATGCCATATATTATATATTTCCTATAAAATTATTAAATCTTCATCTTGATAATGGAGAAATCTGTTTAAAAGAGTAAATGAAGCTTCCCACCGCAAGCAGCGTGGTATGAACAAAAGCTTCGCAATCAAAGAGTGGTTAAAATAAATATATTGGCTTGAACTCTTATATTATTTGTGCCATAAAAACAAGCATGAGAAAAGGGACAATATATTAATAAAATTTACATTTAGTGATAAAAATAAGAATGAAAAGAGACAATATATCAATAAAATTTGCATCTGATAATAAAATGGTTAATGGAATGCTCCATCTTCCTGATAGAGAGATATATCCATGCAATGCGAAAACTCCGCTTGTGGTTGGCTCTCATGGTCTTGAAGGGTCAATGGAGTCAGCAAAACAGCAGCTTTTTGCACAGATTTTGCCAGAAAATGGTTTTGCATTTTTAAGATTTGACCACAGAGGTTGTGGAAAGAGTGAAGGAAATTTTGTTGAAGAGACTTCGCTTTTGAAAAGGGTTGAAGATATGCTTTGTGCAGTTGACTATGCCCTTAGCCTTAAACTCACAAGCGAGCAGATTTTTCTCTTTGGAAGCAGCCTTGGAGGCTCAACATGTATTGCAGCATGGTCAAAACTTGTGGATAAAGGATTGATTCCATTAGGAGCAATTTTATGTGCCGCTCCTGTTAACAGCCTGACAATCCAGAGAATACCATTAAATGGGAATGAGCATCGCCCTACCCTTCCAATGAGTTTTTTTGAGAAAAATCTTCTATTTGACCTTACCGATAAAATAAAGGATTTAAGTAATATCCTTATATTTCATGGTGATAATGATAAAACAGTGCCTGTTGAAAATGGCTACACCTTATATAATAATGCAAAAGAGCCTAAAAAATTGATTGTTCTAAAAGGTGGAGATCACCAAATGACAAATAGAGAAGACCAGAAGATGTTTGAAGTTGAGTCATTGGCATGGATAAAGAGGTGCTTTAGCATACAGCCCTGAAATAAATTTAGCCGTGCGATTTATCGTTCGGCTAAATAATATGATAAAATATTTTAAAAATTAGAATTACTGCACCTTAAGGTCTTTAAATTTCATCAACTAAAGCAACTTCTCGCCGCAAAATATCCATTGCTTTAACTGCAAACATCTTTTTATTCATAGTTCTATCTCCAAAAGTGAATTGGAAACGGTATCCCTTTGTAAATATTTTTCCATCAATATCTTTGCCAGCAACTCCTATACAGATTGTTCCAACAGGCTTATCTTCACTTCCACCACCAGGGCCGGCAATTCCTGATGTTGCAACTCCATAATCTGACCCTGCAATATTCATAACTCCTTGTGCCATCTCTTTTGCTGTCTCCTCATGAACAGCACCATATTTTATAAGGGTATCAGAATTTACTCCAAGAATGTTTACCTTTGCCTCATTTGAGTATGTAACTGCTGACAGAAGAAAATAGTTTGAACTTCCAGCAACATCAGTGAGCATACTACCTATAAGCCCGCCTGTGCAGCTTTCAGCAACAGCAACAGTTTTTTTCTTTAGAGTAAGGAGTCTGCCAAGTTCTTGCTCCATGTTAAGCCCTGTGTATGAAAAAATATAATCATCAAGCCTTGATGAGACCCAATCAGCAGCATCAGCCATAACCTTTTCTATAGACGAATCCAAACCTATTCCGCTAAATTTTACCTCAATCAACGGTATAGATGCCCTAAACCCAAGTTTAAGATTTGGAAATTGTTCATTAAATCCTTTAAGTTTACTACTGACTTTTGATTCTGACAGTCCAAATAGTTTAAATCGTGTAATGAATTTTTTTGAGCCTTCTACATTAATATTCTGCACAAAACGTTTGTTGATAATTGGCAAAACACTTTGTTCATACATTGCTTTCATCTCTCTTGGCACACCCGGCATAAAAAAGAATATGGTTTTGCCAAGCTCTATATAAAACCCAGGAGCTGTTCCATAAAAATTTTCCATGACACCAGCACGCGAAGGGAGCATTGCCTGTTTTATATTATCATCTGATAAAATCCAGTTCCTTTTACTGAAATATGATTTCATGGAGTCCAATGCAATCTGATTAAGAGAAATAATATCGCCAGATGCAAGGGCTGCTGCTTCAGCACTCAGGTCGTCAGAAGTTGGACCAAGACCTCCAGTAACTAATACAATATCTGCTTGCTTTTGGCTTGAATCAGCTCTTGTTGCTATCTCCTTTATTATCCCTGCAATATCTTCAATACTATCTCCTACGCAACTAATACGAAGAACCTCAATGTCAGATTCTCTCAATTTACGAGATAACCAACTTGAATTTGTGTCGTCAATATCGCCCCATAAAACTTCATCACCTGTTGATAGAATCTCAGCTTTAATGCTCTTATTAATCATAATTATTTTTACTCCAAAAGTTACAATACACTTTAGTCATGCGATTTATCGCTCGGCTATAAAAAATATTATACTTCGCGGGGCAATAAAAAATTAAAAGTTAAATTTATGCAAGTTTGAAAGAACTCTATTTAAACCTAACCCTTGGATCGACAATGGCAACGCAAATATCAGAAAGGATATTGCCAATCATAAAAAGCAGAGATGAGATAACCAAAATTCCCATAACTACTGGATAATCGCGATCAACAACAGATTCATAACCAAGAAGTCCCATACCGTTAATATTGAAAACCTTTTCAATAAGAAACGAACCTGTCAAAACAACAGAGATATTATTTCCAAAGTTGGTGGCAATGGGAATCAGGCTGTTTCTTAAAGCATGTCGAAATACTGCCTGTTTAAATGAGAGACCTTTAGCAACTGCAGTTCTTACATAATCAGAAGAGAGCTGATCCATAAGGGTGTTTTTCATAAGAAGTGTCATTACAGAAAAAGAGCCGATTATATAAGCAAACAGCGGTAAAACTGTATGCCATAAAATATCTCTTATCTTTTCTGTGAGTGAAAGGTCGTTAAAAATATCAGAGGTAAAACCGCCTAATGGAAAGATGTCCATGTTAGAAGCAAAAAGCACAAGAAGCATGACTCCTGCCACCCATCCAGGAATGGCATATCCCACAAAAATAACAATTGAAGTAAGATTATCAAAACTTGTTCGATGTCTTACTGCCTTTGCAATTCCAAGAGGAATACAGACTCCATAAACAATCACCATTGTCAAAAGTCCAAAATAGAGTGAAATTGGAATCCGCTCTTTTATCATATCCCATACAGGATCGTAGTATCTTGTCGAGCTTCCAAGATCGCCTCTTAGAACTTTTGAAAGCCACAACCAATAACTTGTTATTATCGGCTTATCAAAACCATAATACTCTTTAAGCTGCTGAATCTGCTCCTCTGAAAGTGGTTGAGCCGAACTCTCTTTGCCTGCCCCGCGTGATAATCCGCTGCTGCCTTCTGTCTGCATCTGTCGGGCTTGAGAGATCATTCTCTCAACAGGGCCACCCGGCACAAAGCGGGTAATAGCAAACACCATTATTGTAATTCCAATAAATGTAGGAATAATAAGTAAAAATCTTCTTATGAAATATGCGGTCATTTATTTTTTTATCGGCTATAATGTTTATTTGTAGTTATTCAGTTTAATATCTCATATTTTATTCATAACAACACGGTTCCTGCCACTATTTTTTGCCTCATATAATGCAAAATCTGCCTTTTTTATCATTTCAGAAAGCCCTATTTCTGAAATGGTTAGGTGAGATATACCCATACTGGCGGTAAATCCTATTGTTTTTCCTTGAGCTTCTACTTCTACCTCTGTGAATCTAACCCTAAGTCTCTCCGCAGCTTGAAAAGACAGCTCAATATCGGTTTCTGGCATAGCTACTGCAAACTCTTCTCCACCGATGCGCCCTAAAATATCTGTTTCTCTCAAGCTCTCTCTCATTGTTTCGGCAACTTTACGCAGCACCTTATCGCCCACATCATGTCCATAT
>JADFXA010000189.1 GCA_015233755.1 Desulfamplus sp.
ATCCTGCAATTTTCAGAACTTTGAAAAAGCTCAATTACTGACCGTTTAGAGTATAAATCAAAGATGATTGCATCAAAACAAATAAGCAGGCAAGATGAGATCGAACGGATACCAATCGAAGGAAAGTTTGGACAGGCCAAGCGCCGATTCAGTTTATCCAGAATAATGTGCAGGCCTGCCCAGACATCCGAAACTGCCATTGCTATTGTCTTCTTGGTAATGAACCTTCACAGGTGGATGAAGGCTTTATTTCTCAATTTTTTTCTTCATTTTGTCACCAATTTTGTCAAAGAACAGCGGCAAATTTTTGTACTTTTGTGATATAAATCCAGAAAAACAACCTCGTAGAGACTCACTCAGCGAAGTGAGCTTACGAATTTCGATTTATTCAGGAAGCCCTAATTACAGAAGATTTGCTCCTTATCAAGGCTGTCATCAGTTTGAATTTTAAACTCTATTGATGGAAAAATATCTTTAAGTCGTTTTATATTACTATTTTTGTCTCCTCTAAGCCTTGATATTGATGCTGGGTGAACAGTAAAAGTGATAATTTGGCTCTCTTTTTTATCATCTTGCTTTATATCTCTATCTTCACAAGACAACTCTTTATTAACCAAATCAACAGCTTTATCAAAAAAAATTTCAGAATAGACTAAATGCCCAAACGCTGGATGCCAAGGACCTGCAACCATTGAGAGCTTATCTTGAAGCAAGTCTGATGCCTGAAGTCCCATTCTAATTACTGAAATGCCGTGTCTATGAAATATAAGAAATATCTCTTTTACAAGTTTAACAGATGACTCCAAGGAGATTGGCTCATATTTCCCTTCACGATACCACTTAGCAATTAGACTGCCTTCTAAAACAATAAGAGGATAGATGCGAACAAAATCAGGTTTAAGTTCAGCTATTTTTTTTGCCGTCTCAAGAGCTGTTTTGTGGTTGTCTTCAGGAAGCCCAACTATCATCTGCATACCAATTTTAAATGGTTTTGCCTCAGTAGTAGATATTGCAGCAATATCCGTGTCTATTGAAGATGCTTCTCTAAAATACCCATATTGCTTAATATTGTTTAAAAGAGCAGCTGCTTTTATAGTATCCTCTGATGTATGCCCACGCCTTGCAGTTTTTAGTACCGCATTGTCCATAGATTGAACACCAATCTCAATTGTTGAGACAGGGTATTGTGATATAAGTTCAAGCCTATCTTTTGTAATTGTGTCTGGTCGTGTGGAAAATCGAATAGAGTCAATTTTACCATCATTTACAAGCTCTTTAGCAGATGATAGCAAAAAAATTATCTCGTCTTTTTGAAGACCAAGAAAATTGCCACCAAAAAACGCAAGCTCAACCTCTTTTCTTACCCCCTTATAGATAAGAAAACGATCTACTTCATTCCTTATTTCTTCTTGAGATGGAAGTATATATTGCGTACTTTTATCTTTGTTATGAGATGTATCAGTAATAATGGATTGATTGCAGAAAGCACATTGATGAGGACAACCTGAATGAGGAATAAATATGGGAATAATAAGGGGTTTTAATTTCTTCAATTTTGAGAGATTTCAATTGGTTTATTATAATACTTTACAAACTATGAAGATATAACGCTCTGAGCTTTAAACATAGCAATAGCATTTGCAGCCGCATTTTGTTCTGCTGATTTTTTGTTCTTACCTTCCCCTCTTGCCTCTACACCACACACATTTAGAACCACTTCAAATATTTTATCATGATCTGGGCCTATCTCTTTTAAAACTTTATAACATGGAGCAAAATTTCCCATCTCTTGAACCATCTCCTGAAGCATACTTTTATAATCACATGTATCGCTAACCGATGTTATCTGGCTTATCTGGCTATCAAAATAGAGAGATATAAGCTCACAAGTTGCCTCAAAGCCAATCTCAAGAAAAATTGCAGCTATAATAGCCTCAAAGGTATCGGCAAGAATTGAATTCTTTTCCGCCCCGCGAGAGAGACGTTCCCCTTTACCAAGCAATATAAATCTTCCAACGTCCATATATTTTGCCATTGATGCAAGAGACGACTCACTTACAAGATTTGAGCGTAATTTGGATAAATCCCCCTCTTTCATATCAGGAAATTTCTGCATCAAAAGTTGAGCGACAGATAGTCCAAGAACAGCATCTCCTAAAAATTCAAGCCTTTGATTGTCTAATAATTTTTGATTATCAACAACATTAATGCTTTGCGCCTCATTAACATAAGAACTATGACGTAGTGCTGTCTTAAGCAATGATTGATCTTTAAATGCGTAGCAGAAATTATCTTGAAGTTTTTCTATTTTGCTATTAGCCCTTCTTATTTTCTCAACAGCAATGTATAGGTTCTTATAATAATCAGAGTTAATCGAGAGATTGCCTCCGTAATTATCAACCTTACCAATACCAATCTCAACACCTTGTTTGAGTGTTCCATGAAAATCGGAACCACCAGTAATCAAAAGAGTTTTTCTTTTTGCAAGCTTCTCAAAATAGTTGGTCTCTTCTTTTGAGTGATCCGTATGAAACACCTCAATACCCATAAGTCCCATACCAATAAGCTGAGAGATAAAATATTCCAATGGATAATATTCATTGGAATAGTCATTTGAATAATTTATGTTTGGGCAGTTACCATCTGCATTATATCTAAACTGAGAAGGGGTTTTAATTTTGATAAGTCCGGGGTGTGCAAGCACAGGAATACCCCCAGCATCTAAAATCATTTTGATTGCATCTTTACAAGATAGCCTAAATTTATCTATATATGCAGCTTTACCCTTTCCAAGATAGTTGTCAAAAGCATAGTCAAAAGATGGAACATAACCTTTTTCAACCATAGCTTTTGCAATGTGGGGACGACCAATCTGACCTTCTCCACATATATCTATCACTTCACTCATTGTAAGAGGAAATCCTAATTGACCAAGTTTCTCAAGTATCAAAGGATTTCTGTTTGCACGGGCATCTTTAAGCTTTATAAAAGTAGCATTCATCTCTCTGTCATAAATGCTAAACCCATAGCCAAGAATATGGATACTCCCGCTATCTTCATAGTTAAGCGGGGGCTGAACACTAAGTTCAACCCCAGTCATCAACTCGATATTATGAGGAATGCCAGCTTCAATAGCCTCTTTAACTCCATCAATAGTATCATGGTCTGTAATTGAAATTGCACTCAATCCTCTATTGATTGCAATATTAACAATCTCAACAGGAGTAAAAGAGCCATCAGATGCTGTTGAATGTATGTGTAGATCGATCACTAATATATTTCTCTGTTAATTTATCTAAATTCATTTTTTTCAAATTAAATTTAGTATTTAGTTAGATTCCAAGTGCTTTTTCCATAACCTCTTCACGGGTTTTGCACTCAATACATTGAGTTGTTACAGGTCTTGCTTTAAGCCTTGCGATTGAAATATCATCGCCACAGGTTTCACAAATTCCATAAGCATTGTTTTCAATTCTAGTCAACGCCTCTTTTACCTTTTTAATAAGCTTATGCTCTCTATCTCTTATTCTAAGTTCGAAGTTGCGTTCAGCCTCATGTGATGCCCTGTCTGTTGGATCTGCAAAATTATCTTTAGGTATAGTCATCTCATTTACAGTTTCATCAGCATGAGAAATAAGGTCTTTAAGTCTTTCATTCAAAAGATTTTTGAAAAATTCTAACTCTTTATCTTCCATATTTTTTTATCCTTTACTTAAATTATTAAAATGTAGATATATTTAAAATAGGCTTAATAACATTAAAGAATCTTTTATTTTTTTAAATTAATCTCCATTCATATTATTAATATTAAAAATCTCTCTTGCCGCATTCAAGTAAAATACATCATCCCTATGGTTTCCACTGTTTTTTAGAAATTGTATTGGATCGTGCATTATTTTATTTGTAATTGCTTGCGCCATTCTTTTTATGGCATCTTGCTCCTCTTCTTTTAGGCTCAAAGAATTTAGAGTCTTTTCTGTCTCTGATTCAATTATCTTTTCAATCTTCTCTTTTATTGCAACAATAGTTGGAACTACATCAAGATTTTCAAGCCATTTTTGGAATTTAATAACAGCCTCATCAACAAGCCGTTCACCCTTAAGCGCCTCTTTTTTTCTCTCTTCCATATTATCATCAACAATATTTTGAAGATCGTCAATATCATAAAGATAGGCATTGTCGATTTTATTGATTTTAGGATCAATATCTCTTGGAACTGCAATATCAATCAAAAAAAGCGGTCTGTTTTTACGAAAAATCATACTTTTCTTAACATGAGCTGCTGTTAAAACATATTCAGTTGCCCCAGTCGAACTTATTATAATATCAACCTCTTGCAGCAGCCTTTCCCGCTCTTCAAACCTTACTGCCTCTGCATTTACAATATCTTTTTCTTTATTTTTTCTAAGATTATCATCACTATCTTGAATTATATTTCGACTATGTTCTTCAATATCTTGAATACCACAGCTTCTGTTGCTTCCATAAACCACTTTGATTCCATTGAACTTTTTGGCAAGCAGTACTCCATTCTCAAAAGTTCGATTTGCCACAAATATCTTTTTAACGCCATGTGAAATAAGATGTTCAACTGCAAGCTCTGCCATTTCACCAGCTCCAAGAAGCATTACACACCTTTCGCTTAGATCATTAAAGATTTTATTGGCAAGCTCAATTGCTGCATAGCTAATGGATACTGCATTGTCTCCGATACCTGTCTCTCTTCTCACTTTTTTGGCAATGCTAAATGCTTTGTGCATAAGCCTATTTATAACAACACCAGAATATTTATTTAAGGCCGCTAAACGATATGCTGCCTTAACTTGACCTAAAATTTGAGGTTCTCCAATGATCATGGAGTCAAGGCTTGATGCAACTCTAAAAATGTGTCTTACAGCATCATTTCCATTATAAATATAAAGAGAGTCTTGGAAGCGATTTATGGGTAACTTTTTATATTCAGATAGAAAGTTAATCACAACTTGAGTGCTATCGATTGATTCAGATGC
>JADFXA010000018.1 GCA_015233755.1 Desulfamplus sp.
AGCATTTATTAAAAGCATAGTACTTCCATCAATACAGGCATTACCGCAAAAAATTACTTTGTTAGCACAATTTTCTGGCAAAAGACCTATTTTTTCCATATTTTTAGGATTTAAAAAGTTACCAAATCCTCCGGCAATATAAACCTTATCAACCATTTCACAAGTTATTCCCCCCTTCTGAAGGATAAGGTCTATTCCAGTTCTGACAGCTCCTTTTGCTAATTGAATCTGACGAATATCTTTTTGGGTTAGATATATATTATCTCCATAACAAAACGCTAACTGAGACTCTATTTTAACTATTTCAGGTAGTTTATTTCCAAGCAGTTCATTATTTTGAGGTTTTTCACTTTCCGATAATGTAGTTAGTTCTAATTTACCTGATTTGTCTAAAATTTTTGTTGTTAAAAGCGCTGCAATCAGATCAATAACTCCACTGCCACAAATACCTTTTATTTTATTTTTACCAATTGTATTAAATATAATTTTATTATCTATTACATCTACTCTCTCCACAGCACCGTCAATTGCTCTCATTCCACTTGAGATGCCCATTCCCTCAAATGCAGGTCCAGCAGCTGTTGAAGTTGCAAATCGCCGACCCTTTACATTTAGGCAGAGTTCACCATTTGTCCCCATATCAAGATAGAGAACTGATTTATGATCATCAAAAAATTCAGGGCATCTAAGAAGTCCGGCACTAATATCTGAACCAACAAATGCATGAATCACTGGTGGTAAATATACACTTGCATATTTGTTTATGTTAAGTCCAAATTGATTTATCGGAAATGTGGCTGCCCCTGGAATATCTACTTTAAATGGAAGATAACCAAGCGGTTTTGGATCAATTGAAGCTGCAATTTGAAGCATAGTTGTATTAGCTCCTATAACAACATCAACAATTTGATCTCTTTTTGATCCGATATTTTCGCAAACCTCTTCAATTAACTCATTTAGCCTATCTCTAATAAGCTTAGACATTTTAGCAAGTCCGTCAGGAGTTGATGAGTAATTAATTCTACTTAAAACATCGTGTCCGTGAACAACCTGAGGATTCAGGCTTGAAGCAGATCCCAAAATTTTCATATCAGTAAGGGAAACAACAACAATGACAAGCGTAGTTGTTCCAATGTCAATTGCAAGACCAAGTCTTTTATGGCTATCTATACCACATAGTTCAGCTTTAGTTGAGCTGTTCAAACTTGGATTAAATTTGTTATCTAAATTAAAGTTCCAGTTAAATTTTTCTAATATACCAACAGAGAGAATTTTTTCTCCTCTACTCTGTTGGTCATTATTTAGTTTATCATACAGATATGCTGCCTCAAGTCTAATTGTTGTATCAGACTCTGGATATGCCATACAGGCAAGCCTAACCCCTTTTAATGACTCTTCAGAGGTTATATTTTCATTTGGTGTTGGTGGAATCTTGGAAGGCTCAACTGCTAAAATGCGACAACCTCCACAGATACCATTACCACCACAAGGTGTCTCAATATGTATACCAGCTCTTTCTAATCCGTCATGGATAGATTCGCCACTTTTTATATCAATAGTTAACTGAATTGGCTCTACAAAAATTTTCATCATTATGTTATTTTTCGCTCTTTTTTGATATTGTTATACGCTTCTTGAATCTCTCTAAATTTATCGTTTGCAAATTTTACGAATTCTTCAGGAAGACCTTTTGATGCAATTTTATCAGGGTGATATTCGGTAACTAATTTTCTATACTGTTTTTTTATCTCTTCATCTGATGCACTCTCATCGCACTGCAATACAGCATAAAATCTTTTAGAACCTTTGGAATACTTTGACTTGAGCATTGCATAGTCTGTAGGGGAGTAGTTGAAAATTTTGGCTGCACTTAGCAGCATACGCTCCTCTTCAAAAGTTATTCCACCATCTGCAAACGATACTCTGAAAAGTATATCCATCATAAGGTCAATAATTCGTGGCTGCCCACTAAAAGTACGGTAAAATTGAGAAGCAAATGCTTCAAAACTTTCAGAAGAGTTTATAGCTTGTCTAAAAATATTAATAGCACTCTCTCTGCTTTGAGCATCTAAATGAAGTTCATTGAGCATAAATGAGTCAATTAGATCTATTTCTTTTTCTGAAACTCTGCCGTCAGCTTTGGCAATTTTTGCAAGCATAGAAAAGACAGCTACAAAAAACGTTAATTGTGCCTCTTCACCATAAGATAGTCTTTGGTATATACTCTCATTTAAAAGATATTCTTGACTTTTTTTGTCGACAAATGTGTGTCCAAAAGCCGCGCCTGCCACAGCACCAATTGGTCCTCCAATCATAAATCCAATGGTGCCGCCCACCATTTTTCCAAGCCATCCCATAATAGTTATCCTTTATAGAAATATTTAATATTTGTTCTATGAAGTTAATAAATATCTCTTGTATGAAGTTAATAATTTATCTATATACAAATATATACAAAAAAGTTACTCCACAAAATAGTTATATTTTAAAAGTCCAATATCTCCCTAAATCGATACTTGTTAACCTATAAATTTTTAAAGAGGAAAAATGGTAGCAATATATCTTACTGGAATAACCATTGCAATGCTCAATCTTACTGGAATAGGTTTTGTTATATTTCTGATTCTGTTCAATGATCATTCAATTAGCAAGCTTAAAAAAGCAAATTTTAAAAAAAATAATATTATGAAAGAGGTTGTTGAAGATAAGATAGATAGATTGCCTGTTCTCCAAGAAAAAAGCCCTAATCATAGCAGCTTATCAACGAATAAAGCCAACACAAGAACAACAATAGCAACTGGAATAGCAGCATCTGCTGGAGCAGATGCTATAAGTAGCAATTTAAAAGTGAGTAAAACCGGCGATTCTAATAATATTGATGATATATTAGACGATTTAGATTTAAGTGATTTTGATAATCTTGACCTTGATGATTTTAATTGAATAAATTCATTTTTTTGCCTGCCAACTCTTTTTTTTCTCTTTCTGTTTTATAGCACTACATCTTGTCTCAATCGAGCCTAAACCAAGCAAAGCATCAACTTCTTTAAAAAGTGCTGAGTCGGGAGATAGCTTTAAACTATTATCTTGTGAAATCTGAAGAATAACAGTAGCACTCTTTGATATTTGAATCTCAAGAAAACCATTGCAGTTTCCTGGATATTTACTAAAGATGTTTTTAAGTTTATCAAGTGTGTTTTCATCTGCTTTTAAATTATTGCTTTCAGTGGGTTCTATGCTATTTACATCAAAGGCTTTGATTTTAATAATTATTGTTGTTGCCCACTCTTTTTCAGCCATCTCCATCGGAACAATAGATTCAGCAAGAAGTTTTACACCGTTCTCTTTCTTCTGTACTTCTGCCTGAACAATGACCGCTCCTTCACTTGCAATAACTTGGCTATATTGAGCATAAACTTCGGGAAAGACAACAACCTCAACAACGCCGTATGTATCTTCAAGAGCTGCAAAAGCCATTGTATCGCCCTTTTTTGTCTGCAACACCTTTACAGGTCGAATCGTCCCGCCCATTCTAACTGTCAATTTATCTCCTATCTCATTAAGATTAGATGAGTTGACATTGGTATATCTTGAGATGATAGATTTGTATTTATCAAGAGGGTGACCTGTAATATAAAATCCTAAAGTCTCTTTTTCCATTGCAAGCAGTTCGCTTGAGTCCCACTCCTCAATATTAGGTAGTTTAGGGATAGTTATTGGAGCAGAAGATTTGCCATCCATAGATGAAAAGAGATCCATTTGAGAGTCGTCTCTCTCCTTTTGTATCCTATTCCCATGCTCTAAGGCACTCTCTACAACTGCCATTAACTGACTTCTTTTTGCACCAGTTGAGTCAAAAGCACCGCATTTTATAAGAGCTTCAACAACCCTTTTATTGACTTTGCTAAGATTTACCTTTTCACAAAAATCGTATATTGACTTAAATTTTCCAGATTCATTCCTTACCGCAACAATAGAGTCAATAGCAGCAGAGCCAACATTTTTAACTGCCGCCATACCAAATCTTATCGCATCGTAAGTTACTGTAAATCCTGCATCACTTTCATTTACATCAGGAGGCAAAACTTTAATTGCATGACTGCGACACTCATCAATGAATTTTACAACACTCTCTGAATTACTCATTTCACTGCTCATCAGCGCTGCCATGTATTCACGCGGATAATGAGCTTTTAAATATGCGGTTTGAAAACATATTAAGGCATAGGCAGCACTGTGAGATTTGTTAAATCCATATCCTCCAAATTTTTCCATAAGATCAAAAAGCTCTGATGCTTTTTTCTCAGATAGATTGTTCTCTTTTGCTCCTTTAAGAAAAAGTCCTCTGTGTTCGTCCATCATAGAGGCTATTTTTTTTCCCATAGCTTTTCGCAAACCATCTGCATCAGCCATTGAGTAGTTTGCAAGCACGCTTGCAATCTTCATAACCTGCTCTTGATATAAGATTACTCCATATGTCTCTTTTAAGATTGGCTCAAGCTCTGGAAATAGATACTCAACTTTTTCGCGGCCATGTTTTCGCTCAACATAAGAGTCAGCCATACCACTATCAAGGGGACCTGGACGATAGAGGGCAACAAGAGCAACAATGTCGCTGAAAGAGGCTGGCTGCAACCTTGAAATAAGCTCCTTCATCCCAGAGCTTTCAAGCTGAAACACACCAGTTGTATCTGCTTTTGAAAGAAGCTGATAAGTAGCTTTATCTTCTAAATCAAGGTTTAAGATATCTGGAATTTCTATAGAGTGTGAAGGATCATTTGCGGCTGATTTTTTGATAAGCTCAATGGTGTTTTTTATAACAGTTAAGTTGCGAAGTCCTAAAAAATCAAACTTTACAAGACCCAATTTTTCAACATAGTTCATATCAAATTGGGTTACAACCTCGCCCTCCTTACCTCGATAAAGTGGCAGATATTCCACAAGTGGTTTATCTGAAATAACAACTCCAGCAGCGTGAGTTGATGCGTGGCGCGGCAAACCTTCCAGCAGAAGCGATATATCAATCATCTCTTGCTTTACAGGGCTTTCACTTGCCTTTTCAAGAATTTCAGGCACATCATCAAGAGCTTGTTGTAGAGTAACTTTAGGACCTTCTGGCACCATCTTGGCAATCTCATCAACCTCTGGAAGAGGAACTCCTAAGGCTCTTCCAACATCTCTGATAACGGCCTTTGCTTTTAATTTTCCAAATGTGATAATTTGAGAGACATATTGACCGCCTCCATATCTATCAATTACATATTTATAGACCTGATCTCTTCCCTCAATACAAAAATCAACATCAATATCAGGCATACTAATACGGGCAGGGTTTAGAAATCTTTCAAATATAAGACCATGCTCAATTGGGTCTAAAGCTGTGATCTCCATAGCGTAAGCAACCATACTTCCAGCAGCAGAACCACGGCCAGGGCCGACTGGAATATTATTTTCTCTTGCGTATCTTATAAAATCCGCCACAATCAAAAAATATCCAGAAAAACCCATATTTAGAATTACGCCAATCTCATAATCAAGACGATCTTTGTAGAGTTTTTCATCGAGCTCACCAAAATTTAGATTTTTCTCTTTAATAACAGCAAGACGCTTTTGAAATCCATCTCTAACCTGACGTTCAAATATTTGGTCAACACTCTCCTCTATATTGGCAACTTGACTGTTTGCTGTTTGGCTCTCTTTATTACTGTTATCTCTATAGCTATTATCATCTAAGAGATTAGAGTTAGGATTTTGTTCTTTTGGAAGAGTGTATCTTGGAAAATGGTAGGTTTTATTATCAAATTCAACATTGCACATCTCAACAATTTTCCAAGTATTCTCAATTGCACCTTTATATTTGCCAAGATCGCGGATCATCTCGTTGGCAGACTTAAAATAGAGTTGATCAGAATCAAATTTAAACCGAGACTTATTATTTATCGTATCGCTTGTCTGAATACAGAGAAGTGCCTCATGTGCACGAACATCACCTTTTGATAGGTAGTGGCAATCGTTTGTTGCAACCATTGGAATTGATAGCCTTTGGCTTAACTCTAATATCCCTTGATTAACTTTATCTTGAATATCAATTCCATTGTGTTGCACTTCAAGAAAAAAATTATCTTCACCAAAGATTTTAAGATAATAGCGTGCTGAGGCATCAACATCACCTTTTGTCCCTTTAAGTATCTTTTGAGGTATTTCACCTTTAAGACAGGCAGATAAAGCAATAAGACCTTTGCTAAATTTAGGTAAAACCTCTCTGTCAATTCTCGGTTTATAGTAAAAACCTTCAAGTTGGGCAATTGATGCCAATTTGCATAAATTTGAATAACCTTCTCTATCTTTTGCAATAAGAACTAAATGGTTAACTCCTTTGCTATCTTCTGATGTTTTGTCAGAAAGTGTGCGGGGAGCAATATACATTTCGCAACCAATCAGAGGCTTTATTCCAGCTTTAATAGCTTTTTCATTAAAAGATGCAGCCCCAAACATTGTGCCATGATCTGTCATTGCAACAGCATCCATACCAAACTCTTTACAACGTTTCATTAATGGATCAAGCCTTATTGCACCGTCAAGCAGAGAGTATTCAGTGTGAACATGAAGATGGTAAAATTTGGTTGTGGTTAATTCTTTGTTTTGTAAATAACTATTTGATTCCGGCATATTTTTATCAATTCTAATGAGTTGGCTATAAGGTTAAAATATTGGATATTAATTATTTATTACGGAGCTTCGGGCTTAATAGCCTCACAGCTTGATGTGGAGCTGTGGAGCCTTTCACTTAATATAATAAGATAGACTCAATGTTGCTATTTCTTCAAGAGGTTTTTCAATTAAACCCCACATCTTTATGTTATAGACTTTTATATGCAAAACAAAAACCCCGCATAAAATCAAGTTTTATGCGGGGTTTATTTTATAGAGAGCCAAGTGGTGCCGAAGGGGAGACTCGAACTCCCACAAACATACGTTTACTAGTCCCTGAAACTAGCGCGTCTACCAATTCCGCCACTTCGGCTTACAACTTTTATAATCCAGAAAAAGGATTGCTTTGAAATTATAAGTAGTTTATATATATGCGTTTCTGGGCTTTGTCAAGCCTATTATTCTTAGAAAAAAAGGGACTTATGGAACTTATAGAAGACATTGAAAAAATAGAAAAACCGTTTAAAAATGCAGTAGTTACAATTGGTAATTTTGACGGGGTACACAAGGGGCATAAAGCTCTTTTTCAAAAAGTTATAGAAGAATCGAAAAAAATAGCAGGAACTTCAATTGCTATCACATTTGAACCTCATCCTTTAAAGGTTCTTGGGAAAAAATCCCCACCTCTAATTACAAGACGAGACCAGAAATTTGAGCTTATCTCTTTATCTGGGCTTGATAAACTTATATCTATTCCATTTACAAGAGAATTTGCTGACATATCTGCTGAAGACTTTATTGATAAACTACTTATTGAAAAGATCGGCATGAAGACGATTGTAGTTGGACCTGATTACTCCTTTGGAAAAAATAGAGAAGGTAATATAGATTTTCTTATCAAAATAAGTGGAGAAAAGGGTTTTAATGTTATCGTCCCAGATTGGGTTAAAGACCCTGATGTATCTGACGGCTCTGAAAAAGATAGAATCAGCAGCACTATGATTCGCAACCTTGTTATGGACGGCAGAGTTGATGAAACAAAACGATTTCTTGGCAGACACTATCAAATTCGTGGAAAAGTTGTTAAAGGAAGGGAAAGAGGTGGCAGTAAACTTGGATTTCCAACTGCAAACATTAAACTTCACGATGAACTTTGCCCTAAAATGGGTGTTTATGCGGTAACTGTTGAAACTGTAAAGGGTAATTTTAAAGGAGTTGCAAATATTGGCTACAGTCCAACATTTGACGATCATCTTTTTACTATTGAAGTTCATATTCTTGATTTTGCAGCAGATATTTACGGAACAAGGATTAGAGTAAATATGATAAAACGTCTAAGAGATGAGAAAAAATTTGGCTCTATTGAGGAGTTATCAGCTCAAATACGGTCAGATATTCAAACTGCAAGGAAATTATTAGACTAAATGAATAGTAACAATTTAGGATATACAAACCCTAAATATTAAAAAAACAAAATCATAGAATTAGAGATAAATCTAAAACAAAAATGTGAACATAGATATGACAATATTAAAGATAATTGAGTACCCAGACCCATTCCTTACTCTTAAAGCAAAGCCTGTTGAGAATATAGATGAAGAGATATTAAAACTTATAAAAGATATGGCAGATACAATGTTCAATGCCCCTGGTGTTGGACTTGCCGCGCCTCAAGTTAGAAGCGATAAAAGAGTTATTGTTTATAATCCAAATGCACGTGATGAACGTGATGAAAAGAGAAGCGAAGCCTATGGCAATTCTAATGAAAAAGATGAAGATGGCTTTGACCAAGGTTCTAATGTTGATGGAACAAATAAAGATATTTCTGTAAATCAGGAGGAATATCGAGCTATTATCAACCCTGAAATTATAGCTGCATCTGGTTCACTAATATCTGAAAATGAGGCGTGTTTGAGTGTTCCAGACTACTCTGCCGATGTAAGACGTTTCAGCAAAATTACTGTAAAGGGATTAAATGTTGATGGTAAAAAAATTCAATTTAGTGCCGAAGATATACAAGCAGTAATTATTCAGCATGAGATTGATCACCTTGATGGTGTTTTATATATTGATAGAATAAGCATGTTGAAACGTAATATGTATAAGAAAAAGATTAAAAAAAGGTCTCTCAATAAGTAGAGATGATCGACCATCTGTCTCTACTTACTAAACAATCTCAAATATATACTAATATTAAAATTGATTGATGTGCAAAGGGTTAACAGTTGAAAAGACCAGTTAATATAATATTCATGGGAACGCCCGAATTTTCAGTTCCAGCCTTAAACGCGTTGGCTCAATATAGTCTGCCAAGAGGCGATAAATATGAAATCAGCCTTGTGATTACTCAGCCTGACAGACCAAAAGGAAGAGGGAAAAAAATGATGCCTCCGCCAGTTAAACAGGCTGCATTAGAACTTGGACTTGAGGTGTTTCAACCTGAAACTATGAAAGGCTCTGATATTAAAGAAAAACTTTTGGCACTTAATCCTGATTTTTTTGTGGTAGTTGCATTTGGACACAAATTAAGCAGAGAGCTTCTTGATATTCCTTCAATTTACCCAATCAACATTCACGCTTCTCTTTTACCCGCATACAGAGGTTCTTCTCCAATTCAAGCTGCTATTATGAATATGGACAAAATTTCTGGCGTAACCACAATGGTTATGGATACAGAGCTTGATACAGGTGATATTCTTCTTAAAGAGACAACCCCTATAAATGATGACGAGACAGCTCAAACTCTCCATGATAGACTTTCTCTCATGGGTGGAGATTTGATAGTCAAAACTCTTGACGCTGTGTTAGAAAATAAAATTACTCCTCAACCACAAGATCATTTGATAGCAACATACACTCGAATGTTAAAAAAAGAAGATGGTAAAATTGATTGGTGCAAAGAGCCAGAAGAGATTTTTGCACACGTTCGGGCAATGACACCTTGGCCTGGTGCTTTTACTTTTCTTAATGGGCGACGAATTAAGGTTATGGCTATAAGAGTTATGGATATAAAAACCGACCTTCCTGCTGGAACTGTATTTTCATGCGATTGTAGTGAAATAAGAGTAGCTGCTGGAAGTCGATCTATTGCTATTATCCAACTTCAGGGCGAATCTGGCAAATGTCTATGCTCTGATGATTTTCTTCGTGGAAATCGTCTTGATACTGGAGAGTGCTTTCTTTAAATGAATATCAAACGCCACCATTGTAAGTAAAATACTTTTTACTATTCCATTAAAACTCATCAAGATTAAACCATACCCATGGAGATTAAAAACCATTTTGGAACATGACCCCCGCTACATAGCCCTTTTGATTTTGACAGAAAATAGCAAAACTAAAAAGCCTCTTGACACCATTCTTAATGAATTTACAAATAAGCTTGATGCCCTTTCAAAACTTGACAGATCTCTTGCAAATGCAATTGTTTATGGCACTTTAAGGTGGCAGTCATACCTTGATTGGGTTATTCAGCCGTTTTCAGACAGAAAATTAGAAACGCTAAAAACCGAAATCATCTACATACTTCGTATTGCCATATTTCAAATAGCTTTTATGGACAAAATTCCTGTCTCGGCGGCTGTAAATAGTGCTGTGAATTTGGCAAAAAATATCTCTCACAAGGGAGTTGCTGGATTTGTAAATGCGGTTCTTAGAAAGGCTTCTATAAATTTTTCTTCCGTTCCTCTTCCAGATTCAAAATCAAATCCTGATAACTACATATCAGTTACAAAATCGATGCCTTTATGGCTTGTCAGAAAATGGATAGCCCAATATGGTTTTGATAAAACATTGAGGCTTTGTGATACCATAAACACTATTCCTCCTATAACAATAAGAACAAACACTCTAAAAATTGATAGAGATTACCTTATATCTCTTTACTCATCTGGTGTTGATAATATTGCTAAAACCAACTATTCGCTACATGGTATAAATTTTACAAAACCATCAACTCCAATACATGAAAGCGAACCTTTCAAAAAAGGTTATTTTCAAGTTCAAGATGAGGCAGCCCAACTTGTAACTTTAATGTTAAATCCTCTTTCAGGAGAGAGAATACTTGATGCCTGTGCTGGTCTTGGAGGCAAAACAGGTCATATTGCGCAGATTATGGAAAATAAAGGGTTGGTCGTTGCTTGTGATATTGACTCTGAGAAACTCACAAGCCTTGAAAAAGAGATGAATCGGCTTGGTATTGATATTGTAAAGACTCTCTGTAAAGATATTCTAAAAAGTGAAATAGATGAACCCATTTTTGATCGCGTTCTTGTTGATGCTCCATGTTCTGGTATGGGTGTTTTGAGGCGTAATCCAGATGCAAAATGGAAGCGTGATAAAAAAGATATAGCACGTCTTGCTATTAGGCAGGAGAAGATGCTTTTAAGTGTTGCAGATTTAGTAAAAAATGGTGGAATTTTGCTATATGCTGTCTGCTCTTGCGAAAAAAGAGAAAATGAAGATGTTGTTGATAACTTTTTAAAACAGAGACCTGATTTTAAAAGACATAATTTTGTGGGTAATCAATCTTTGAGCTATTATTTAAGCAGTCAATTACAATTTTCTAATAGTGCTATGGCGGCTGATAGTGGTTATTTTAAAACATATCCCGAACATATTGAAATGGACGGATTTTTTGCTGCAATTATGAAACGAAATGTTATCTAAAAGAGAGATAAATAAGGAGAGAAGAGATAAAATGAGTATAATCGCACCATCAATATTGTCAGCAGATTTCACAAAACTTGGTCAGGAACTTAATGATGTGGAAAAAGCAGGGGCAGATTGGATACACATAGATGTTATGGATGGACACTTTGTACCTAACATCTCTTATGGTCCAATAATTGTAGAGGCATGCAAAAAAGCAACCTCTTTAACCCTTGATGTCCATTTGATGATTGAGAAGCCCGATCTTATGATACCAGAATTTGCAAATGCTGGTGCTGATCTTATCTCTGTTCATGCCGAAGCCTGCTCTCATCTTCATAGAACAATCCAATTGATAAAATCTTTGGAGAGTTTGAGGTATAAAAATATAAATGATAATGAAGAGAAAAAACAAGTTAAGACTAATATAAAAGCCGGTGTTGCCTTGAATCCAGCAACACCATTGAGTGCTATTGAGTGGGTGCTCAATGATGTTGATTTTGTTCTGATTATGAGTGTGAATCCGGGATTTGGCGGGCAAAAATTCATAGATTCAAGCATTGAGAAGATAAAAGCACTCTCAAAAATGATAAAAGAGCGAAATTCAAAGGCTATAATTCAGGTTGATGGTGGTATAGGTTTTGAAACTATTGGCAAAGTTGCAGATGCAGGAGCAACATCTTTTGTGGCTGGTTCCGCAATATTTAAAACCGCTGATTATAAAGAGACCATAATGAGGCTGAGAGAGTAGATTTAATTTATTCTTTTAGTTATTTTTTGTAGAGCAAAAACTCAATGATTATGCTTTACATTCAACCTGATAAGATATATAAAACTAAGTTTTAAATAGTTGGGCAATATTTTTTTTAAGGAGAATAGAAATGTCTAAAGAATGTAAAATATGTGGCAAAAAACCTATGGTTGGCTCTAATGTAAGCCATGCTCACAATGTTAATAAGCGTAGGTTTAACCCTAACCTCAAGAGAGTTAGGGCTTTTGTTGGCGGACAGGTCAAAAGAATTGATGTTTGCACAAAATGTATTAAATCAGGCTGTGTAGTTAAAGCTCCCTGATTTTGACAGATTTCGTATTTGAATCAGCAGATGATATACTCTGCTGATTCATTCCTCCCTACCCTTTTCCCTTTATACTATTTCTGCTTATAAATAGCTTGCAAATCCTCCTTAAACTCCGTTTGGAGAAGCTTATGAAAGATAATTACTGGAAGATGAAACCAAATTTTTGTATAGATAACAGGATTGTAAAAATCATGAAAGAGTAACCTCCTTGACCGAGGTTTTAGCTCATTTTAAAAGGAGTGATTTATGCCTCAAGCAAATTTAAAATCCTCTATTAAACAATCGATAATAAGTATGATCATTATCGGACTTCTTATATTCATTTCAATAGCCCTATTTAATGAACAGTTTGAATTTAATCCAGCAGTAAAGATTCTTGCCTCAAAACTTAATTTGCCGCCCACTACAATGCAAGTCGATTTGCTAACATCATCAAAAACTGACCTACCAAGCTTACCACAAACGAATTTGTCAGAAAATAAATTATCTTCTGGTGTAGTAGAGAAGAAATTAGAATCTATAATAAGGCTTATTCAACCATTTGAACCTCTGTCAGCTCCAGAATTTTTTGATAACGCAACTCTTTCAGATAAGATAGATGGTAAAGCAGAACTATATTTGCCAGCTGGTTTTAAGAGCTTAAGTTGTCAACGTTTTAAACTAAACACAATTAAAGTAACTACAAACTCTGATTCAAACAAAACTGTGGATCTATCAAAAAGCTCCCCTCAAACTAACACTGATCCAGATTTATGGATAGAACTCTTTATTTATGATATGACTCTTTCAGATAACTCTTTTGCTGTGTTCAGCCGTCAACGAAGGGAAAATTCAACCACAACTTCAATAGCTCAATATTCCTATCAAACAGAAAATGCCTTATTTTTTGTTCATGGGCATTTTTATATCGAAATTATAGCATCATCTGCTTCTTCTGATGCCGTTAAATCTATGAGCGATTTAGCAAAAGTATTTATCAACGATCACCCAAATCTTGAACCCAAAAAAATGGATGTTCCTGATCTCTTTCCAACTAAGGCAATAGATAAAGATAATTTAGGCCTAAATCTTCAGAAAAATAGCTTAAACATTGATAAAAATTCTTTAATTCTTGATAAGGATAGCATAACACTCATAACTTCAGATGCTTTTGGCTTTGAGAAGTTTGATAATATTTATACTGCAAGCTATACACTTAATGGAATATCTGCTACAGCCTTTATATCTAAGAGAGCTTCTATTGAGGAGGCAGCAACCCTTGCACAAGAATATTCAAAGTTTCTTATAAACTTTGGAGGTAAGCCAGTTGAGTTAAAAGAGCATTCAATTGGGTCAAAAAATAATTCAATTGATTCAAAAGAGGGGCTAACCAATTCCAAAATAGCAAAAGTCTTCTATGGGGTTGAAATTATGGATACATTTGAGTTTGTATTTTCATCAGGAATATATCTTGCTGGTGTGAGAGAGACAGAAAGTTTAGAAACAGCAAATAGTCTTGCAAATCAGCTTTATGCTCAAATTGCTGTAAATAGCAAGGATAGCAAGAAAATTGAAGGTAAAAACTAAAGAGCGAGGATAGCAAGAAAGTTGAAGATAAAAACTAAAGAGCAAGGGTTGGGCAGATGGAAAGAGATAAAATCGACCAAAGCAAAATAGACCAAGGCAAAAATGAAAATGCAAATCAGACAGATATAAATCGTAATGAGAATTCAAATCAGATAGACATAAACCGTAGGCAATTTTTATCTCGATCTATTAGGACAGGAGTGGCTGTAGCATCTGTAGGAGCTGTTGGTTATCTATTCCACGATCCAAAAGGAAGTTCTACAAGCTCTATCAATCTTAACGTAGATCATGTAACTTCTTTAAAATCTATTAATTCAGATTCAGGTAAAGATAATTCAAACTCAACTCAAAGTAGTGATATATGGACTATTCCTGATTTTTCAATTCCTGAGCAAGCAGGAAAACTTGCCATTGTAAGGGGTGAGGATAGAACTAAAACGCTTGAGGCTGCATTAAAAGCTCTTGGTGGGATAGATAAGTTTATTAAAGATGGTGATGTTGTTTTAATAAAGGTAAATGCAGCATTTGCTGTATCACCAATTCTATCTGCAACAACACACCCTGATATTCTCTCAAAAATGATTCGTATTTGCTATAACGCAGGGGCAAAAAAGGTAAAAGTAACTGATAACCCTATCAATGACCCTGCAAGCTGTTTTCTTCTTACAGGAATTGAGGCTGCAACCAAGCAAAATGGTGCTGAGCTTATTTTACCAAGAGATGAATATTTTAAGAATCTTACTCTTCAAAATGGTCGTCTTATCAAAGAGTGGCCAGTCCTTAAGACTCCATTTGATGGAGTAACAAAACTCATCAGTATGGCTCCAATAAAAGATCACCATAGAAGCGGGGCATCAATGATTTTGAAAAATGGATATGGATTGCTTGGGGGGCGTAGAAATATTTTTCATCAAGATATTCATACTATTATCGCTGAACTTGCAAGGATGGTAAAATCCACTTTAGTTGTTCTTGATGGCACAAACACTATGATGACTAACGGTCCAACAGGCGGATCTCTCTCTGATTTAAAGCCGACTCACACCTTGATTGTTGGTACAGACCCTGTGGCTGTTGATAGTTTTGGTTCAACCCTTCTTGGAAAGACTCATCAAGATTTACCACATCTTATTCAAGCGTCAGCAGCCGGAGTTGGAACAGTTGACTACCTCTCACTTAAACCAATAATATTAGCGATATAAATATCGTAAGTTACTAATCAAAATAAAAAATAGGGAATTATAAAGAGATATGCACAAATTATTAAGCGATAAAGTCGGTGAAGAGATAATGCTTTTGGGTAATGAAGCAATTGCAAGAGGTGCGATTGAGGCAGGAGTTGCCTTTGCTACAACCTATCCCGGAACACCATCTTCTGAGTTATCTTTAAATCTTTTTCAGATTTCAAAAGAGACAGACCTCTACTTTGAATATAGCACAAACGAAAAAGTTGCAATGGAGGTAGCAGCAGCAGCAGCAAATTCTGGACTTAGAACTATGTGCATAATGAAGCACGTTGGACTAAATGTGGCTGCCGACCCCTTAATGACACTTGCCTATATTGGTGTAAGAGGCGGCATGGTTATTTTAACTGCTGATGACCCTTCAATGTTTTCAAGCCAAAATGAGCAAGATAACCGTTATTACGCCAAACTTGCAGGACTTCCTATGCTTGAGCCATCTTCAGTAAGCGAAGCTAAAGAGATGACCATTGCCGCTTTTGAGTTGTCAGAAGCTCTTCAAGAGCCTGTAATTTTGAGAACTACTACAAGAATCAACCACTCAAGCGCGTTTGTAAAAACAGGTGAGATAAAAGCAAGAAATACAAAGGGATTTTTTAAAAAAGACCCAATGAGCTATGTCACTGTGCCAGCAGTTTCGCGTAAACTTCACGTAAAACTTTTGGCAAATTTGAAAAGAGCCGCTGAATTATCAGAATCTTCAATCCACAATTTTATTGTTAGTTCCAACAGTTCAACCCACAATGCCTATAAATTGGGGATAATTTGCAATGGAGTAAGTTATCTATACGCCTCAGATGCTGTGAAAGATTTGGGTATTGAAGATAGAACAAAAATTTTGCGTATTGGTTTTTCTAACCCTATGCCGGCAAATTTGATTAAATCATTTGCAAAAGATTGCCAAAAAATTCTTGTGATTGAAGAGGGTGAACCTTTTATGGAAGAGGCAGTTAAAGCCTTTGCACAAGAGGCTGGTGTTGTTATTGAAATAAAGGGGAAAAATGGTGAAGAGGTAGCTCCTCCTTGTATCTCATCTTCAAGTGAACAAACTGAAGGGTGTCTTCTTCCATCAGAGCAAGAGCCTCTATTCTCAAGGCTTTATGAGTTTGATCCTGCAATGGTGCGTAGAAAGATAGCTTCATTCTTTGGTGTTGAAAATCCCTATACATCTATCAAATCTGTTGATACAAAAGGGATACCTGAGATTCCACAACGTCCACCAAACTTATGCTCTGGCTGTTCTCATAGAGCAACATTTTATGAGGTGAAAAAGGCTTCACAAGGAATGGATGTTATTTTTCCCTCTGATATTGGCTGTTACACGTTAGGTTTTCTTCCACCCCTATCAACTGGCGATTTTGTAATTTGTATGGGTGGGTCTGTCAGCACATCTTGCGGATTTTCAAAGGCAACTGACCATAAAGTTGTATCGTTTATCGGAGATTCAACATTTTTCCACTCTGGAATCACGGGTCTTGTAAATGCTGTATTTAATAACCACAATTTCACATTAGTAATACTTGATAATGGAATTACTGCAATGACAGGGCATCAACCAAACCCTGGTGTTGATATGACACGTATGAACTTTGAAGGCTATAAACCTATCTCAATTGAGAATTTAGTCAGGGCAATCGGCGTTGAACATGTTACGGTTATTAAGCCGTTCAAGGTGAGAAAGAGCATTGAAGCAATTAAAGAGGCTCTTGCATTCAAAGGCGTGTCAGTTATCATATCTCAAGAACCATGCACTCTGTTTGCAAAGAGTATAAAAATTTTAAAACCTCGACCATTTCATATAACAGCAAAATGTGTGGATCATAGAGATTGCATAAATCAGATTGCCTGCCCATCTTTCTATATAGAAAATGGACGAGTTAAAATTGACGCTGATACCTGTGTTGGATGCGCTGTTTGTGCCCAAATATGTCCTGACAATGCTATCTTACCAATTAAACAATAGTGCAAATTATTAGTAGCCGAGCGATAAATCGCACGGCTAAATTATAATAAAGTCCACTAAAGTGGACTATTATAGTCGGCTTTAGCCGACTTCTCTTATTTTAGCCCTGAAATTTATTTCGGGGCTAATTGGAAATTTAAAAATTTAAAGGATTTTATAAAATATGGATACTAA
>JADFXA010000190.1 GCA_015233755.1 Desulfamplus sp.
GGATCGCATTGATGACATCTGCAATTCTCTCTCTATGCTCTGGGGGTACCATCAGCATTTCAAGCTGTTTGTTTACAAGCATAGTTTCAGGAGGGATCGATGAACCATATTTTCCCTTATCTCCCTCAAATAGAAGCATATCAGATAGGTTCCCAAAATAACCTCCATTATCAATGTGTTCAAGATACTGCATAAAGAGATTGCTCAATGTAACCATATACTCATCCATTTCGGCAAAACCTGTTAAGTCACATCTATTTTTGGAAATCATGGAGCGACACGCAAAGGGTCTTAATTCATATATCATACATCTTTTGTTTGATAGCAGTGGGCACTCTCCCCACAAAGGATCGGAGAACTCTTCAGGCGGTTCTTCGCCAGCCATACATAGCTTGGCAAGTTCATTAATGGTTGTTTTAGGAATCAGACGTTTTTTATGATGTTCATTTGCGATTTTGGTTAGCACTGTATCTTTTTCATCACTATTCAAACTATCTAAAATATATTTTGCTTCTAAACTTGTAAGAGTAACATTTCTGGTACAACAGGCTTTACAACCTTCTTCACAAGCTCTATTCATCTTATTTGAAAATCTGTCAAAAAGCATAAATAATTGCTTCAATATTGCCTGTTTTTCTTTAATATCCTTGCTTTTCAATATAAAAATATCCTTGATAAAAGTATTGGTCAGCAAATTATTTACATAATATAATTAACCAAATGATATATTTAAAACTCAAATTCTCCATTAAAATAAAACTTATATAACTCAGGTTGTCTTATACTAAAACAAAAAATACAATCTTAAGAGCTACATGACAGCATAGAACATCCAGCTCTATTGCGTGCCCAGTCAGGGCGTTTTTGTGCAAATTCTTCATTCTCAGGCTGCTCGCTGTATGGATAACGCAGCAGCTCAAGCAATTTATCAATCAGGGAAAAATCCCCCTCTTGAGCCTTATCAATCGCAAGCTGTCCTAAATAATTACGAAGAATGTATTTTGGGTTATGTGAATCCATTTGCATACGTCTTGCTTGATTAGGCAAATTATCCTTTGTCATACGTTTTGCATAATGATTCAGCCAATCTATCATTCGTTCCAGATAGTCGTTTGTCAATTGCGATGGCATATAATAGACATCAATGAAGTATTTTAATATAAACTCTCGATTTATAAAATAATCACTATTAAAATCCACTAAAGCAAGTTTTCTGAAAAAAAGAGTCATATCTGTTTCTACAAGAGATAAAATATTTAGAAGGTCTTTTATAAGAATTTTATCACTCTCATACTCAAAATTCCTTAGCCCAAGTTTTGATGCCATCATATTCTGCCACTGCTCCTGAAAGCGGGTTGAATATAAAACTAAAGCCTGCTGTAATGAATCAACATCCTCAATTAGTGGATATATGGCATTTGCAAGTTGAGCGAGATTCCATTGAGCAATTGCTGGTTGATTACCAAAGCAATAACGCCTGCCTTTTGCGTCTGTTGTGTTGGGTGTCCAATTTTGATCATAGTTTTCAACCCAGCCGTAAGGTCCATAATCTATAGTAAGACCAAGAATTGACATATTATCAGTATTCATTACACCATGAACAAATCCAACACGCATCCACTCTACAACCATATCAGCAGTTCGCCTACAGACTTCTTCAAACCATTTAAGATAAATTTTACAAGATGATTGTTTAAGATATAGAAAATTTTCAGCTAAATGGGGGAAATCAGTTTTTATTGTATAATCCAAAAGTTTTTTAAGTGTTACAATATCATTGCGAAAAGCAAAAATTTCGAAATTACCAAACCTTATGAATGATGGGGCAAGCCTACATACAACAGCACCTTGTTCTTCTTTAGGGTGTCCGTCATAAAACATATCTCTTTCAACCATCTCCCCAGTTGCTATAACCGACAAAGCCCTTGTTGTAGGAATACCAAGATGGAACATGGCTTCACTGCATAAAAATTCCCTCACAGAAGAACGTAAAACTGCCAATCCATCTGCATTTCTTGAGTATGGTGTATGCCCAGCACCTTTAAGCTGCAATGTCCATCTTTCTGATCTGTTATTGACGATTTCACCAAGATTTATAGCTCTGCCATCTCCAAGTTGTCCTGCCCATGTACCAAACTGATGTCCTCCATAACATGCAGCATAGGAATCCATACCTGAAAGTAACTTATTGCCGACAAATACTTGAGTAAATTCATCCGTTTTGCAAGCAGTTTCAGAAATATCAAGTAATAATGCCGCCTCTTTTGAGTATGCAATCAGCTTTGGAGAAGCAACAGAGGCGGGCTTAACTCTGGAGTAACAAGCACCTAATACATGACGGCGATAATTAGTTATTTCATTATCCTCAGGAAGTTCACGAGTAAAAGTATTGTCAAATGTTAATGAGGATATTGTATTATTTAATTGAGTGTGTCCAATAGCCAAGCTCGCTATATCCTCCCCAATTTACAGAAAATATATCCCCTCCATTGGTTGGCACAGATGCCCAATAAATGACATAATCACCTTTATATAAGGAGGTAAATTTCAAAGACATGCTTCTTGCTTCTGTAGTATTAGTTGAAAAAGGGTCAAACTCTAAAGTTAACTTTCCGTCCTTGGAAATAAAATAAGGTGTTCCATCTGGGAAAACTACAGCAATATAGGTATCTACAGGTTTAGTGTAACAAGGGAATTTAATCTCCATATTCATAAATGAGTTGTTAAGAAAAAATGGCAAAGCTTGTGTATTAGTTCCTGAACTCACTTTTATAGGTATCTTATTAAAATCATCTGAAGTCTTAGGAATTATTATTTCGGATATTGAAAGTGATTTGCAAGAAGCATTATCATCTTCTGGTTTCTCAATATTAGGAAAATCACTTAATAGAAAATCGAGTTTTACATTATCATTTCCAACTGACACAACTTTTGTTGTAGTGGCATTATATTCACATAGATATGCTTCAACTGTGAATGTCCCAGAAGAATTAATATCAAGACTATAAGCACCTGCTGAAAATGCATCAACACTTTTACCTGTTTCAATGATTGTAAGAGTAGCGTAGGGAATACCCTCTCCCACATCATAAAATTGATTTTCATTTTTATCATCGTAAATCACACCGCATATATATGTAGGCTTTTCTCCTCTTCCAAAATCGGTTGTACTAACAACTGCGTGGTCCCAATCTTTATAATCTCCGTGGGCAAATCCAACACCAACCTCGCTATGCGAAGATGTAAGCATATTTACACGATGTCCTCTGTTTGGATAATCTTCATCTACAAATAAAATTTCATGGTGATACGCAGCTATATCTTGGCTGATTTCAAGTTCCCCAGTTGACATATTAATGGCAATATTTTCACCAGAATAATAATTATATCCCTGTTCAATCGCTCGAGCCTGAGGAGAAGCATTATTAGGGTATGTATAGTGACTAAAATAGTCCTGCAACAGCATATCCTCAGAATGGGCAAGTGCTGCTTTGTAAAGGTTGATATTAAAGGCAAGCGGCTGTTTTGGGGTACTGGAAATGGTGCTTGACGAGTTTACACCCTCATTAAGTGCAATGTTATAGAGTTTAGCCTCTGCTTCTGGATTTGCCCTTGCTCTGTTAATAAGTTCAATGAAATAAACCTCCTCTGCAAGTGGCTCAATATCATACGGTGAAACACAATTATTGCCAGCCAATGATACCAAAGGGAACATGAGATTTATGATAATAATACAAAACATAATAACTTTTGTTCTTAAAGATTCCATTTTACCCTCCCTCTTTTAGTGTAAATAAGTAATAGCTAAAAATAATTTCTAAACAGGCTCTTAAAAACCAAACGGATATTTAAAATTGGCATTTGGATATTTATTATACAACTTTTTTATTTCACCTTTTTTCAACAACTCTTCCATACGCCTATCAAATATTGCTGCCAACTTTCTGCCCCTTTCATCAAAAGTAAATACCACAAATAATTTCAGTTCAAGAAAGGTTTGTCTGATAAAATCCTGTTCCAGATACTGATTAGCATATTTCTTGAAAAAATCTGTAATATCTGCTTCCGCATCAATATAAAAATCGAGTTTTCCAGTTTCAAAGAATTTGAAAATCTCTTCTCTATTATTAAACAACCTTATATTAAGACTTTTTGCAATATCCTGGCTTAAATAAGTATCATAGGAGTAACCACGTATCCATGCGACCGTGCTTTTTTTGATTGAGATTATGCCTTTCCATTCAATTTTTTGACCTTTCCTGTATACAGCCTGAACGACATCAACTCCAAAATGAGTTTGAGGATATACGCCATCTGCAATCTCATTTTCATATGCTCCTAACATGGCATCCATTGCTTTTTTCTTGACCATACTTACAGAACCAGCATAGGACTTATTTATAGTGATAACTTTATACCCTGCTGGTTCAAAGACTGCTCTAATAATATCCCAGTAAAGTCCCGTTCCATCACTATGGGTAGAATCCTTCCATTCCTCGCTTACGAATGTAATTGTCAATTCATTAGAATGAACCATTGAAGAATTTATAGATAAAATTGAAAAAATACAAATCAACAACAATGCAAAACTCTTCATTTTAGAGCAAGAATTTACTTCAACGATTAATTTAGTGTAAAAGCTCATCGTAAATTTAACCATTGTGCCATTAATCATCTCCTTCAACGCATTACGACACTTAAAGAAATAAACTCTTAATTTTTCCAAATAGCTGACAAAATCCCCATAGATTTAGCAATATCACTTAACGCTATTTTCTCATCATAAAAAGCTGCTGCCTTGTTTATCATTGCTCTGTTTCTTGCAAGTTCTGCCTCAAGGTAGCGGGTAATTGAATCTGATCCACCTTCGTATCGCTGTTTAATAAGCATCAAAGATTCACCAGCCATCTCTACACTCTTTCCTGCAACGTTGAGACGCTGCATCGCATCTTCATGATTTAGATACGCCCCTCTAACATCTTGGTGGATCAT
>JADFXA010000191.1 GCA_015233755.1 Desulfamplus sp.
ATTCTAAAACTCCACAAATTATTAAAACAGCATGGAATAGCGAAGGTATTATTATGGGGGTTGAGCTTGATGGTTTTCCTGTTTATGGAGTTCAGTTTCACCCTGAAAGTTTTATGACTGAGTATGGCGAGCTTTTAATTATCAATTTTCTAAAGAGTCTGCATATTTAAACCCTCTATAAGTAGCCTCTCTTCAAAATTCAACTGCTCTATAAAATGGTTCGGTACTTTTTCCGAAAATTGAACACCCACATCAAAAACAGACCTCCTGCATAACTAAGTTTTTAACCAATAAAATCAAGGTTTGAGTCTCAGTTTTGCAGGAGGTCAACTCTTTTTAAGCCAACTCTTCAACTGCTTGTCTCATAAGGTTTGCTATTGACATCTTATGAGGGCATTTTTTCTCTGCTTTTGAGTAATCAATCTCAATCATAGATTTACGTGTCTGTTCAGGAATCTGGTAAAAGACAGATTTTGCAAGCTCTCTATCTTGATACTGTCTTGAATACATCAAACATCTCATTATATCTCCTACAGGAACTTCGTGGTTTAAAGCAGATTCACAAATATCTGTGCAGCCACGACAGTAATTTGATGATGTTTCAAATGCATATTTTTGGGTTAGTTCCTGCTCAATTGAAGAAATTTTAGTACTATTTAGAGCTGCTGCTGTATTTGCTGCAAGAATTGTCATGTTTGGCATTTGAGATGCTATACAGGCAATCTCTGGAACATCCCAAACTATCTTCATTTTTGCTTGTTTATCTGTGTAACCAAGTTTCATAAATCTATCTATCATCTCAAGTTCTGTTTCTGTATTATCTTTCTCCTTTTCTTGAGCCATAGCTTGGGCTTTCATGGCAGTTAGACCAATTTTAGCCTCTGTACAGGCTGCAATTGCCTCTTTCATTTCAGGAGTATTCATGATTCTGTAGTTGTAGGTCATCATAATGCCATCAATCCAATCCATCTTTGATGCCGCCATCATACACTTTTCCATGTTGCTGTGGGTGCTGAAACCAAAAAATCTTATTTTCCCCGCTTTTTTTGCATCTTCTACCCAACGTCTTGTGTCGTCGTTTACCTCTGAAATATCTTTAATTCCATGTGCAAAGTAGAGATCAATATAATTTGTCTGCATCCGCTCAAAAGATTGATTTAAAAGTTTTGTCATTCCTTCTGGTTTTCTTGCACAAGATTTTGTAACCAAAAAAACCTCTTTTCTTGTTTCAGGATATTTTGTAAAAAATTTACCCATTCCCTTTTCGCTGTTTCCGCCGCTATAGCAATCTGCTGTATCCCAGTAGTTCACACCCCATTTAAGAGCTTGTTTAAGCAGAAGTTGATTTGAAACAACATCAAACATTGTGCCAAGACCAAGAATTGAGACATTGACACCTGTTTTACCAAACGGACGTGTCGGCATCTTTTCAAGAGGTTTATCTGCATCAACTTTATCTGCTGCTTTAGATAAGATAGGATTAAAGAGAGTTCCAACTCCAGTTGCACCTGCAATTCCAGCAATTTTTAAGAATGACCTGCGTGATTGAGAATTTTTATTGTCTGACATTTTATATCTCCATCTGATTTTATCAATTATTTGTAAAGATTAAAGCCAAGCGCTAAATCATATGGCTTAATTATGTAATCAAGTTGACTAAAGTGAGTGGACTTCTATTTAAAAGTTATACAAATTTCATAATTATATTTTTAACCAACTAAAACATGATCTCTACTCCGAGATTCATTTTCAGCTGTAACTCTAATTGCTCTTTTGCCTTTAACTGGACATTCATGTTCACAAACGCCACAACCGATACAACGGCTTGGGTCTATAAATGGACGCTGTAGTCTAACATCAATTGTAATTGTTGAACCAATTTCCAATTTGACTGCTTTATTGTTATCTGTTTTATCATTTTTTTGAGATAATGCTGATTTATCTCTATTTGCAGATGACAATGTTATGCTGTTTTTAGTATTAGCGACAATAGGAGACCTTTCTAAGGTTATCATATTTTTAACAAAATAGTCGCCCGTACCGTAAGCTCCTTCAATAAGATTTGCTATATCCAAATTTATCACGTTGCTGTTGCCAATGCTATTATTATCAATAGACTTGATAATGCCGCTTTTTAACTCCACAAACGCTTCACTTATCATAATTGCCTTTGGGCTTACAGGACAGTTTTCTTGACATACAATACAAGGTCTGTTCATTGACCAAGGAAGGCATCTGCCTTGATCTACAAACGCTGTGCCAATTCGTATTGGGCCATTTTTTTTATAATCATTGATTCCAAAACGCTCATCAAGATTGAGTGGCAAAATCGCACCAGTAGGACAAAGATGACCGCAAGCAATGCAATGAAGCTGACACCCGCTTGAGCCTATTCTAAAATTTAGTGCTGGAGTCCAAAGAGCTTCAAGCCCTCCAGTAAAAATATCTGCTGGCTGAATTACGTTTGTTGGGCATACTCTCATACATTGACCACACTTAATACATCGCGATAGAAACTCACTTTCAGGTAAAGAACCGGGTGGTCGTATAAGGTTTGGATTCCAATTGGTGCTGGCTTGACCATTTAGGTGAATCATAGGAACTACTGCTGCACCTGAGACAACAGATGCTATAAACGCTCTTCGAGATATGTCAGGAGTTGAGTGTTGTCCACTTTTATAGAATGGTGTTTGTCTATTTTTATTTGGATATATATCTTCACTTTTTAATATCTCTGTCTTTGAAGGTTCTGCCTGATAAGTCAAAAATTCACAATGATCTAAGCAGTTCATGCACAAAACACATTCAGGTAGACGAATTTTATCCATTGGCTCACAAGCACCTTCGCAGTTAAATTGGCATTTCATACAGTTGGTGCAAGGAGAACTTTTTTTGCCTATCTGCCAGAAGCTGATACCTGAGAGTAACCCAAACAGAGCACCCAGCGGACAAAGGTAACGGCAGTAAAATCTTGGAATCCAAAGGTTCAAAAGAAGGGCAGTAATTCCGCAAAGACCTATAATCCAAGCACCGTCATAATACCTTGCATTTGTGCTAAGGTGCAAAAAAGAACTATCTGCAAAAGGTAGAAGAGTTAAATTTACAAATCTATAGACAAATGGAATAGGATCAAGCAGCCCATTTAAAAGAAGAGGTGCGGCTTGAGTTAAATAGGTAGGAAAAAACGGTGAAGTTACAAGGTTAGATGATATGAAAAAAAATAAAATTGCATATTTAGTTGATTGAGCAGAACTATATTTATTCAAGTTTCTAAGTTCAGATTTTGACTTAGAAACTTTGCCCCAAAATCCAATAAATTGATGCAAAGTACCAAATGGACAGACCCAACCACAAAAAAAACGCCCAAAAATTAGAGTCAAAATAAGGGTTAGAACACCCCACACTAACCCTTTATATATTTTGCCTGTTGTAAGTAGGGTAGAAAATCCAACTAAAGGGTCAATCTCTAAAAGCCAATTAACAGCCCATCCTCTAAGCTGCCACCAATTTATTCCAAGAGTTGATGTTATGCAAAACCAAAAAAACAGAATCAAAAAAAATATTTGGGATATGCGTCTGACATTAACTATCTTTGCCATAGACGTTCTCAGCATTCTCAAGAGATGTGGCATAACCCTTAAATCCTTCAACATCTTCACATGACAGTATAGCATTAGATGCAAAAAAACCTTCAACCATGGTTTTATCTCCATGTTGTATAAGTGCCAAAAATATTACAGGCACAAGGCTTATTCCATTTTTACCACTCTGAACAGAGTATTTGGGTGGTTTCTCAGTTATATAGACTGCAAAAAGTGTCTGTTGAACTGGCATTATCTGGAGAATCTGTGGGTTGTGGTGATGTGTGTGTTCGTGTTCGCTACAGTTATTGCACATAGTAAATATTACTCCTATATTTGTTAATGGCTGCTATTTTAAATCTCCAATCCCAAAACCTAAATTATAGTATAGGTTTGTGGAAGGTCATTTATTCAATGATACTATCTCTTCAATATCAGTTTGATTAAAATTGTAAAACGTATTGCATTGATGGCATCTAACCTCAAGAGGAAATGGTCCGTTCTTTGCAATATCGATAAGCTCATCTTTAGGAAGCCTTGAAATATAATTACGAATCATCTTAGAACTACATCTGCAAAAAAATTCAACTCTATAGTTCCCAAGCAAAAGCGGATTCATATTATCAAATTCTTCTAAAATGAGAATATCAGGAGAAATACCTTTTGCAAATGTTGCTCCTAACGATTTGATATTTCTCATTATATCTTCAGCTTGTTCAACAACATTAGAGTCAGCTCCTGGCATAGCTTGTAAAAAAAGTCCACCAGCTCCATCAACCATTAAATAGTTATCTAAATATTGCTCTTTTTTACTATATGGTTCTAACTGGCTCTCAATACCGCTATCATTAGATTGCACTTGTATCTTGTCATCAAAATGGACACTTAGATTAAATGCGGTTGGTGTTTGTTCTGATTTAAGAAAATAGTTTGCAAGGTCTTCGGCAATAGTTCCGTACTCCAGCATTATTTTCCCTGAATATGGTCTTTTAGCATCTTCAAGATATTTGTGTACTGTCAAAAAACCAGCACCAAATAGATTTGATAAACTCATCTTCTTACCTGAAAGAGTTTCAGAAAAATTCGGATTTTTTAAATATCCTCTAACCTCTCCAAAAGCATTGGATTCGACATCAATACCCTTCAAAGGACCTGAACAGTCAATATTTATACTTATTCTATCATTACCTTTTAAATTTGTAGTTAATAGTGATGACGCAATATAAGCCTGACCAAGCAATAACGTTTCAATATAGCCAAGGTTATGATTAGCACTCATCTCATTAACCATGTTAGTTGAGTTTACAATAGCACCTCTCAGCATACCAGCAGATAGTATAAATCTGTAAAGCCTATCCTTTGATGATGCCTTTAATTGATCTTTAAGTTTTCCTTCATAAATATTTTT
>JADFXA010000192.1 GCA_015233755.1 Desulfamplus sp.
GAAACTATCGGGGTTAATATGGGCAGCTGAGCTCACTTCGGAGCACAGTCACTTTGAGAGAGTCCGCCTCCTGTTTAATTACTGAGGGCTTGCTTAGAATAAAAAAAGGACTTAGAAAATTTCCCTAAGTCCTTTTTTATTTATTTAATATTGGCGTCCCCAAGGGGATTCGAACCCCTGTCGCCGGCGTGAAAGGCCGGTGTCCTGGGCCGGGCTAGACGATGGGGACGCAATAATTCTGGTGGGTCGTACTGGACTCGAACCAGTGACTCTCTGCTTAAAAGGCAGATACTCTACCGTCTGAGTTAACGACCCAAAATCAAAACGGAGTAAGACTACACAATTAACATCTTTATGTCAACTCTTTTTTTATTTTTCCATTTTTTTCTAATTTATTCAGCTTTTATATTTTATGGACATACAGATTCTGCAAATTCAAATTTACCATCGTTATTTATTTTTACAACAACAGCACATTTGATTGGATCTCCTTGTTCATCAAATTTCATATTACCTGTAATGCCTTTAACCTCTTTAATTGCAGCAATACCATCTCTTACTGCTTGACGGTCTTTTCTTATATTACCCGTAAGTTTACCAGCATTCTGAATACCTGATAGAACTACATTGATTGCGTCCCAAGTAAGAGCTGCAACATCATCAGGTTGGTAGTTATAAAGCTTCTGGTATTTATCAATAAACTCTTTGGTTGCCCCTTTAGCACCCACAGCAGCATAGTGAGTGGTAAAATAATGACCTTTGCAATCATCACCACACAGTGTCATAAGCTCTGCACTACCCCAAGCATCAGCACCCATAAATGGGCCTTTCCAACCTAAATCATGTGCTTGTTTTACAATTAGAGCAACTTCATTGTAGTTATTGGGAAGGAATATAAAATCTGGTTTAGCAGCAATAATCTTTGTAAGCTGGGCGCTGAAATCTTGATCTTTATCACCATAGCTTTCAAAAGCAACTATAGCTCCAGCACCTTTTTTCTTATTAAAATCAGCCTGAAAAATTTCAGCAAGATTTTTGCTATAATCATTTGCAAGAGCATAAAGAACAGCAGCTTTATTAGCTTTAAACTGTTTTATTGCAAAATCAACAGCTATAGGGCCTTGAAATGGATCAATAAATGCTGCACGAAACACCCAAGGGCGATCTTTAGTTGTATCAGGATTTGTTGACCACGGAGAGATCATTGGAGTTCTATTATCATTTGCAACTTGACCCGCTGGTATTGCCTGTTTACTTGAATTAGGACCTACCATTGCAAGTACTTGATCTTTCTCAATAAGTTTTAAAGCAACCGCAACAGCAGACTCCGCTTTAGTCTCATTGTCTTCATAGATAAACTCAAGTTTATATTTTTTTCCACCGACATCAAGCCCGCCTTTTGCATTAATCTCATTCATAAGCATCTGCCCCGCAAATTTAGATGCTTCGCCTACTTTTGGAGTATCACCAGTTAAAGAGATATTAAAACCTATTTTGATTGTATCTTCTGCTGCCGACCCAGATGGTACATAAAATAGACAAAAACTAACCAAAATAATAAATATACTATAATTTTTTTTCACAACACTCTCCTTGTAAATAATTATTAATAGTTACAAAATTACTTTCCAAGCATACCTTTACGTAACGACTCATCACCAGTGAAAGTTGCATCTTCAAGCAGCCATATTGAAAATAGAGCCTTTTTAAAGTCAAGACCAGCTATAGTTGCAGCAACTTTATCATTGTAATGTATAGAAGTACCTTCGCCAGGAATATAGACATACTTCCAAATATCTTGCTTTTCTGCTTTTACAAGACTCTTAATAAAAGTGTCTATGTTAGCTTTTTGAGCATTGTAATTTGAACCAGCTCCATACTTAAAACCTTCTGAAAATACATCAGTTGTCTTATCTATCGGACCCTGTCTTTTCCAATTCATAGTTATTGCCATTGGCTCGTCTGCTTCAATAATTTTTTTGGAATCAGTAGTTTTTGCCTTAAGATATAGTGAGCCTTCATAAACTTTAAATCCAAATTTTTTACGAGTACCTGTACCATTAAGAACAAGTTCACCTTTACCACCATCAAGAGTTAGTTTCTCAGGTATTTTAACATCATCTGCTGCCTGGACAGCTGGTATAGAAATTACGAACATGAACACTACAAGCATTGTAAACAGATTTTTTTTAAACATTTTGACTCCTTTTCAATTTCAATAAAACATTATTAAGTTAAATGCCTGAATAAAATATTCAGACAAACGTTACTACGCTCCAAACTGTTCGAATCTGTTTTTATCAGACCTGGAAATGCCCCATCATTACTTTAAGTTTTTCTGCAAGTTTAGAGAGACTTTCAGCACTGCCGTTAAGATTGCAACTATTTTCTGAAATTTGAGAAGCATCTTGATTTACTCCAGCTATATCACTTGAGATTTCCGATGATACAGAAGAACATTGAGCAACATTTTCTGCAATCTCCTGAATACCTTGAGAGCCTTGCGCAACATTACTGCTAATTTCTTGAGTTGCAGTTGACTGGTCTTCAATGGTTTGGGTAATAGATGAAATAATATCGTTAATTTCAGTTATAATAGAGGTTATCTTTTCAATTCCTTGAATGGTATTTTCAGTTGTGTTTTGGACACTTGAAATTTGACTACTTATAGCTTTTGTAGCAGCAGCAGTCTGATTTGCAAGCTCTTTTATCTCATTTGCAACTACAGCAAAACCCTTACCAGCCTCCCCAGCTCTTGCAGCTTCGATTGTAGCATTTAATGCAAGAAGATTGGTCTGCCCAGAAATATCTGCAATAGTTTCTGTAACTTTACCAATATCACGAGCAGCATCTTCAAGTCGTTTAATATCCACAGATGTGCTTTTAGCCTGAGCTACAGCCTGGTTGGAAATTATGCGGGCTTTATCAGTATTTTGAGCAATTTCATTTATGGTTACAGTATTCTCCTCGGTTGCCGCTGCTACTGTATTAAGATTTGCTGAAGTCTCTTCAATAGCCGCTGCGATAGATGTTAAATTGGAACTCATCTCTTCAGTAGCAGTTGCTACTGCATTAAACTTTAATGCGGTATTATTTGCTCTTTGAGACATATCTAAAGATATATCTTTAAGATATATTGAAGATGAAGATAAAATATTAACATCACCGCTAATATTTTTTACCATACCACCAATATTGGTTACTATTTCATTTAAAGCTGATGCAAGAACACCAATTTCGTCTCTTTGATTAATGTCAAGTGTCCGAGTAAAATCACCTTGAGACATAAGACGTGAAAAATTAACAGCTTTTGTAATTGGCACAGTAATCATTCTTGTAATGAAAAATGATAGGCAAAATCCAAAGAGTATAGCGCCAAAACCAATACCCATTGCAATTTTTGAGCTTATACCAGCTTTTATCATTACCTCTTTAGTTCTATCTGCTGCAATAGTTTTAGAGCTGTTATAAAGCTCATCAATCAGAGGTTCGGTATTATTTACCGCATCACTCATTTTTTCGTAGAGTTTGGCAATTTTGTCATCCTCTAATATTAAATTATCAAATGCTTTTTTATATTCTGTTAAATAACGAAAAGAATTTTTTTTGTAATCATCACTTATAGTTGACTTTTCTATAGCTTTAAAAAGAGTTGAAATAGCATGTTGTGCTTTGGACGCATAATCGTTACCACCAAAAAGAAGATAATCTTTTTCTCTGCTTCGTATTTCAAGTATAAGTGGTTTTGCGTTGGGAAGATAGGTTACATTAAAGACTTCATCGATTTCAGAAATAGCCTCTTGCATCTCTTTAAAATATACACTGCCCTCTTCAAATGTTTTAGCAGTTTTTAGTTTTGCAAGAGATTGTTGATATGTAGCTAACACATCTTTCAAAGTATCTTTAATCATTCCTTCATTTGCTGTAGAGCGATTTATTACTTCTTGATAACCTGTTATTATCTCTTCAATTTTTTTAAGATATTCGCCGTCATCATCTTCTGACCAATAACGAGATTGAGCCTGAACTATTCTTAGCATCTGAACATATAGGTCTTCAACGTCAACATAAGCCATTTCTAATACAAGAGTATCGGCAGCTTTTGCAAATGCTCCTCTTAAGCCAGAATTAACATCAAGACCTCTATGTTCGTAGGATTGGCTGAGTTCATTGAATGCTTTGGAGTATGTATCAATATATTTTGATATATTTTCTGCCTTTTTAGCTGTAGAGCTGTTGTGGGAATCACGGGCTTTTGTTACGATATTCTGAGCATTTTGGGTAAGAAGTTTTATATTGCTTTCGAGTTCTTTGAGATGTTTCTTATCAAGAGATGATAAGAAATTTTTTTCGTCAATACGACACTGCTTCATAAGGGTTTTAATATCTGCTGAATGGGCTGCAATAGCAACATTAACTTTCATAAGCTCTTGAAAATTATTGGAAGTTGATTGTACTGTAATATGATAAATAGCCATTACGCAGACAAACAAAAGAAGAACAATTCCAAAGCCACCGACCAATTTAGTTGCCATTTTTAGGTTGTAAAAAAATTTCATTTTAGCGGTTTGCCCCTCCTTTGTTGCTTATAAGTTTATTTATTTTAGCATGGTATTTTGTACGTTCACTTTGAGAATCTGGTTATTTTAATATTACAATCTGAATTGCATAGCATAAGGATTTAGCTGTTACAGCACGACAATGTGTTGACCAAAAAAAACTTTGTGAAAAACACAGAACAAAATTCTGTATGTAAAAAAATCTTGTATGATATAAGATAGAGTAAAAGGGGCTGTCAAGAATAAAATTTTAAAATAAATATTGGTAAAATATATTAAAAACAGGGGTTATAATATGAAAAAAATCGTTGTATTACACGGTGTAAATTTGGATATGTTTGGAA
>JADFXA010000193.1 GCA_015233755.1 Desulfamplus sp.
ATAACAGTTAATGAAAAAAAAAAACAATCCCGCCGTAACGGCGGGTATTAAACCCGAGCTTCGCAATAAAGAAAACGGTGATCTCCAAAGTAAAGCCTTGATGAAACTGATTGAAAATGCTATCAAAACATATCATTCCAACTCTTAAAAAGAGTTGGAGCTAAGATATAATTGTTAATGATACTTAACAAATTTAGAAATAATATAATATGTTAAGAATAAATAATACTAAAACCAATGTTTCTTTATTAAGGATTAAAAAATATGCCACATCTTATTGAAGCCTCTCTTAGGGCTGATGGAAAAAAATTTGGAATTATTGCTTCACGTTTTAACGATTTTATTACAGAGAGACTTGTAGGTGGTGCTATTGATGCACTTATCAGGAGCGGTGCATCTGACAACGATATAACTCTTATGAAGGTACCAGGTGCGTTTGAAATTCCGCTTGCAGCTCAAAAAATGGTAAAAACAGGAAAATATGATGCTGTAATTTGTGTTGGAGCTGTAATAAGAGGTTCTACATCACACTATGATTATGTTTGTGCTGAAGTCTCAAAAGGGATAGCATCAGTAAGTCTTGATTCTGGCGTTCCTGTAATTTTTGGAGTTTTAACTACTGATACAATAGAGCAAGCAATTGAAAGAGCTGGTACAAAAGCTGGCAACAAAGGTTTTGACTCTGCGATTGCAGCTATTGAAATGGCAAATCTAATGTCAGAAATTGACATAAAAAATATATCTAAATCTGCTGCATCAACCTCTCATAGAAAGGTAGATTAAAAGATGTTGTATCGAAGAGATGCACGTGAACTTGCTCTTCAGGCTCTTTTTTATGTTGATCTTAACAAAGGGGATCCAGATAAGCTGTTTGAACTTTTCTGTATTGATTTTGAAGATATGATAAATGGAGCCCTTCTCAATTTTGATGAGATGACAAGTAAAGATTATCATAATTCTAATGAGAGACCTACTGAAGATCAAAAGAGTTTTTTTATGAATTTGGTTCAAGGCGTGTTAAGAAATATAGAAGAGTTTGACGATTTAATTCACGCGAATTCAAAAAACTGGAAAATCTCACGAATGAATGTTGTTGATAGAAATATTATGAGAATTGCTCTTTATGAACTCTTATACTGTTCTGATATACCCGCAAAGGTCTCTATTAATGAGGCTGTTGAGATTGGTAAAAAATATGGGACAAACGAATCTGGCTCATTTATAAACGGCATTCTTGATCGTATCAAAGAACTTAAAAATATTGAGTAACCATTTTATATATTGAACCCATAAATTTCCTTTATTAAGATTAAAAGATTAAGGCTCAATATAATAAGAGAATGAAGAGATTGTAAAACAAGAGCTAATTTATAGACTGCTCGCTTATAATAAAAAGGTGATATATGATAATTAAGACACTTGAAGTTGGTCCAATTATGGCAAATTGCTATATTGTTGGATGTGAAAATACAAAAGAGGCTGTGGTTATTGATCCCGGTGATGATGCTGATGAAATTCTTATGGCTCTTGCAAAAAATAATCTAAAGGTAAAATATCTTATCAATACACACGGACATTTTGACCATGTAGGTGCAAATAAAAAGATGAAAGAGGTAACAAAAGCCGATATTTTGATTCATGCTGAAGATGAGCCGATGCTCTCACAGCTTGGAAGGGCTGCTGCCTCATTCGGTCTTTTTGCAGATAATTCACCCGCTGCTGATAAAAATATTAAAGATGGTGATGAGATAACTTTTGGAGAGATAACATTAAAGGTTATCCACACTCCCGGACACTCACGAGGCGGAATCTGTCTTTACACAGATGGCCACGTCTTTGTTGGAGACACTCTTTTTTACGGCTCTATTGGACGAACTGACCTTCCTGGCGGAAATTACAACACTCTTATTGCAAGCATCAAACAAAAGTTGTTTACCCTCCCTGACGAGACTATTGTTCACACAGGACATGGACCTGAAACTACAATTTTAAAAGAACGTAGAACTAATCCTTTTCTTTTATAACTATGAATAATCCTTTTAGTTCTATTAATAAATCCTGTTGTGCACAGACTTCTCCCTCCTCCCCTTTGCCCCCTTCCCAAATTGTTGAGATGGGGGATAATATTATCCCACGCATAAGAATAAGTAATAGGTCAAAGTTCAAACTAACAGAGCCATTTGAAGATGTGGTAAAGGGGTTTGCAAATCAAGAAGGAACTGTCATTCTCTTAAGTGGAACATCTCTTGATTGTGCAAGGTATAACATTTTAGCAGCAAAACCACTCTTTACAATCACTGCTAAAGGTGAAAATATAATCTTTCACATTAATGGTAATAGTTTTGCTCTTTCTGGCGATCCTCTTGATTTTATAGAGAAAGTAGTAAAAAAGTGTAATCTTGCTGTTGACTACCACATAGTAAAACAATGCAATACTACCGATGTTTACGATAAAGAGTCTCTTTATCCCGTCAGTGCTGGATTATTTGGCTATCTTGCCTATGATTTGAAAGATAGAATCGAGACTCTTCCAAATAGTTGCATAGATCAAAATTTGCCTGATCTCTATCTTGTCGCCCCATCTATTATTTTTGTTCACAATAGAGATACAGATTTTGTGGATAAAATTGTTCTGGGAATAGATTCGACAATAGATGCGCTAAATTGCGAGAATGAAAATAGTAGAGATATAAATTCTGATGATTCTAATTACTCTACCGCAAACTTTGAATCTGCATTTTCGATAGATCCTAACGATTTTACATCAAATTTTTCAAAACCAGAATATATTGAAGCCGTTAAAAAGATAATTGAGTATATAAAAGCTGGTGATATTTATCAGGTGAACCTTTCCCAGCGGTTTAGTACAAAATTTCAAGGTGATTCATACTCACTTTTTTTAAATCTTTTTAAGAAAAATCCAGCTCCTTTTTTCTCTTTCATAAATGCAGGAGATCATCAAATTGTATCAACTTCCCCAGAACGTTTTATTAAAAGAGATGGTTATAAAATAGAGACAAGACCTATAAAAGGAACTATACAAAGAGGGAAATTTGAGATTGAAGATAAGAAATACGGTGACACTCTTTTAAATAGTTTTAAAGATGATGCCGAACTTTCCATGATTGTTGATCTTATGAGAAACGATTTTGGAAAAGTTGCGGTTGGCGGGACAGTTAAGGTTAAAGAACATAAACGTCTTGAGCCTTATGACAATGTTTTTCATTTGGTTTCAATTGTGGAGGCAGCTCTTGCATCTGATAAGTCAACTGTTGACATCATTAGAGCTGCATTCCCAGGTGGTTCAATAACAGGGTGTCCAAAAATAAGATCAATGGAGATAATTGATGAGTTAGAAAGTGTAAAAAGACACGTTTACACAGGCTCTATTGGTTATATCAGCTTCCATGACACACTTGATCTTTCAATTGCAATAAGAACCGCGGTTATTGCTGGTGGTAAAATAAGCTTTTCTGTTGGTGGTGGCATTGTCTTTGATTCTGACCCTGAAAAAGAGTATGATGAGACACTTCATAAAGGCAAAACTATTATGGATATTCTTAATTCATCTGCAACTAATAGGAATTCATCTTCAATTGATAGACTTGATGGAAAAACGTCTTTTTCTCCCAACGAAAGAGCAATTGAACATGATAAATCCATACTTCCACCTGATAAAAAAGCGTGGGTCAATGGGAAAATTGTAGATGAAAAAAATGTTGTAATATCTGCAAATTCCATTGGATTTCAATATGGAGCGGGATTGTTTGAAACCATCAGGTGCGAAAAGGGTAAGGTCTTAAGGTTAGACGAGCATCTTAAAAGAATATCTTTAAGCTGGAAGACTCTTTTTAAACAAGAGATTCCCCATATAAATAGTATTACATGGGATAGTCTGATTGAGAACTTAATTAAACTAAATGGACTTGAAGATAAAACTGCTGCTGTAAAACTTATTGTCGCTGAACCTGATTTTGTTGCAATTTTAGTCCGCCAATATATCCATCGTTTGGAGAGTAAACGTAATAAAAATTCTCACCGTAATAATACGCTGGGTTGCAATGAACGAATAGATGAGCTTGATGAACCAACAGATGGTCTTGATCTGATAACATTTCAAGAAAAAAGACAAACACCTTTAGCAGCCCATAAATCCCTTAACTATTTTTACTATTACCTTGCATCGTTATTTGCCAAGCAAAACGGCTATGATGAGGCTTTGATATGCAATGCTAATGGAACAGTCTCAGAAACTAATACCGCAGCTATTATAGCTGTGTCAGTTTCTGGGCATGAAGTAACTGTACCTAAATCAAATTATGCTCTTCCAAGCATCACGCTTGATGCTGCACTAAAGCTCTTTTTGAATGCTGGTTACAAGATAACAAAAAGAGAGATTATGCCTTCTGAGCTTGTCTTAATGCAAAATGTTATTGCCTTAAACTCTTTGATGGGAGCTGTTAAGGTTTTGTCAATTGATGGACATAAAATTGTACACACAGATGATCATCAAATCTTGCATTCATCAGAAAATAGTAATAATTCTAATAGCAAATACTTAAAATCTAATGGGTATAATGATCTCTGTGGTTGGTTAAATAGAGAACTTTTGATGGACGTGTAATATGTATGATAAGAGAGCAACTGATAATAATAACCTTAACCAGTCAATGAGATCCTATCGGAACTGATGTAGTGATTACAAAAGAACAAGGTGATTATTTATCCAATTTAAATGAAGAGCTTTTGGGAAAAATAAATACCCTTACCGTAGAACTGGAAATAGCCCGTCTGGAGTTTATCCAGATATTTGATGCTGTCTCTGACCCCCTATGGGTTATTGATAACGAATATAATTTAATACACATCAACCGTGCATTTTTAAAGTTACTCAAAATTGAC
>JADFXA010000194.1 GCA_015233755.1 Desulfamplus sp.
CAGACATCAACGCAATAACGAAAAACAAGATTACTTTTTTCATAACACTTCTCCTTTTTTTGTTTGATTTTGATTGCAAAGCTCGGATTCATACCCGCCCCTCTGGGCGCTGTAATATTGTTAAAGATACCCCGCCAGAAGAGGCGGGGAGTTGCTTCATTAGTTATTTTTTATCCCATAGCTTTCAAAAATCTTTGCAAACTCTCCATTTGCCTTGATCTCTGCCAATCCCTTGTTAAAGGCTTCTATCAACTCTTTATGTCGGGGATTTGCAATGCCTGATGAGACATAAAGATTATTACTTGTAATTGAGTTTTCTGTAAATTTGATCTGTTGAAGCATAGGTAGATCAGCTTTTGAAATAATTACTCTGGCTACAATATCATCTTCCAATGTGAGATCGATTCTTTTGGCAACAAGTTTTTTGATATTTGTCATAACATCAGCAACATCTTCACGTATGAAATCTTTTGATGCCTGAAATGCGTCACTGTAATTATAGCCTCTTACAGTTCCAATTTTTTTACCTTTAAGGCTTTCAAGTCCATTATACTCAAAAGGATCATCAACTCTTTTTATGAATTTTACTGTATTAACAGCATAAGGCTCGCTGAACATCATGGATTTTTTATTTTCATCATTCATCCATACATCAGGAAGAATGTCATATTTTCCCTGAATTGTAAGAGCTTCCGCTCTTGCCCAAGGTACATACTCCATTTTAACAGTATATCCTTGATTCTTATAGGCAGCACGAATAATTACAAGGGAAAGTCCCTCTTTTGGGTCTTCTGGATCCACAAAGGGAGGATATGGGTCTGCTGCAGCTTGAACTATCTTCTCCTCTGCCAAACAAGTTGTATTGAATATTGTTGCAGATAGAGTTGCAGAGAGCATGATCATACAAATAACAAACATAATCGCTTTTTTCATAATAATTCTCCTGTTATTTTTGGGGTTTTATTAAATCAGAGATGCCCGTGCATCTCTACAATTTGGGTTAAATAGTAAAAAAAATACACCCTTTTCTTTTATTTTAGTGGATACCATGTTTTTTTAGTATTTCTTCGTATGTGCCATTTTCTTGAATCATTTTTACACCTTTATCAAAATCATCGGAGATTTGCTGGTAGTTAGGATTTTTCTTTGAGAAAACCAAAAAAATGCGATCTATTTCATAGGGTGGAAGCAGAGGTTGAATGGAATCTATCTCACTTGGAAATTCTTTTTTCATTATATAATTTACTGAATCTTTTGACTCAAGAAGGTAATCAAATCTTCCACCAATCAACTTTCTGATATTTAGATTAACAGAAGGAGCGGGATCAAGTTTAATACATTCAATTTTTTTAAATCTCTCTTCATAAAATGACCCTGCGAGAATACCTATAGTTGCTGGGCACAATGCTTCAATAGTGGTAAAGTTCTTTTGTTTTCCTCTTTTCATAAAAAAATGAGAAGCACTTTCCCAGTAATATTTGGGATAGTGAAAAAACTTAGTTCTCTCTTCTGTAAATGATGCACCTAAAAGCCCATCGCTATTACCTAATTTTGTAGTCTCAAGGGCTCTTTTCCATGGAACAATCTTAACTTCAACTTTATATCCTCTCTTTTCAAGAGATTTCACAGCTATTTCTGAAAAAAAACCATTTTCTGGCAGATTTCCACCTGTATATGGCTCCCAATCAGTACCTAAAATGACAATTTTTTTCTGCTCCGCTATAGTAGATATAGGCAAAAACACTATTAGCAACAACACCATAATCCATACTTTTCTGACCATAAACTCCCTCCAGTTAATATTTGATTAAGTTAAATAGCACTGGGTATTATATTTACTCGCTTATATTATATTTTTTAAGAATTTCTAAATAAATGCCTTTATCTTTTATCCTTTGCAGTGCTTCATTCACTTTTTTTGTAATAGTTTGAGCATCAGGATAAGTGCGGGATACCATGAGCCGAAGTAGATCATTTTTAAGAGCTTTGTTTACAACAGCAAAATTGTCAATATCTGCTGGAAACATTTTTTTGATAAGCGTCCAGCCAACCAATTCATCAGTAGCAAGAAGATCAAACCTGCCTGCTTCAAGTTTTTTTACACCAAGTTCATCACTCACAGCCAAATCAAGTTTAATACCTGCATCTGCAAATGCTTTTTCATACCAATAACCAGCAATTCCACCTATTTTGTATTCCTTGAGGTCTTCATATTTTTCCCAGACAACATCTGATTGAACATTACTTTTCAAATAAAATAACTTAAATGATGATTTGCCTAAAGGATCACTGAAATCATATATTGCCTTCCTCTCATCAGTTATTATGTAAGGAAAAGCTGCATAAGCATCTCCTTCCTTTATATTCTTTTCGCACCTCAGCCATGGATAAAATTGATATTCAATCTCAATTCCTGTTTCTTTGAAAACAGCGAATACAATTTCAGAGAGAAAACCATATCCTTCCATTTTCTCAGATGTGTAAGGCGGCCACTCTCCTGTTACAAGAATAACTTTGGCTGCTGAACAAATATTTGCGGACAGCAGCACAAGAACGACAAGAAGGATTAGTTTTTCACGCATAACGCTCCTTTAATTTGATGCTTTTCCACTTATTGTTAAGGGAAAAGCATCAGAAGCTAATTAAATTTATTCGCTGATATTGTACTTTTTAAGAATTTCTGAATAAATCCCTTTATCTTTTATCCTTTGCAGTGCTTCATTGACTTTTTTTGTAATGGCTGCAGCATCGGGATATGTTTTTGAAACCATTAGGCGAAGATCATCATTATTAAGAGGTTTTTTTACAACAGCAAAGTTATCTATCTCTGCTGGAAACAATGTTTTAATTAAAGTCCAGCCGACCAACTCATCAGTTGCAAGAAGATCAAATCTCTTCCCTTGAAGTTTTTTCATACCAAGCTCATCACTGACAGCCAAATCAAGTTTAACTCCAGCATCTGTAAATGCTTTCTCATACCAATAACCAGCAGTTCCGCCTACCTTGTATTTCTTAAGGTCTTCATATTTTTCCCATACAACATCTGATTTTAAGTTGCTTTTTAGATAGAACAACCTGCCTGTTGATTTAGCTAAAGGCTCACTAAAATCGTACATTTTTTTTCTCTCATCATTAATCATATAAGGAAATGCTGCGTATGCTTTACCTTTTTGTACAGTATCCTCACATCTCAACCAAGGATGAAATTTATACTCAACTTCAAGGCCTGCTTCTTTGAAAACAGCGGATACAATTTCAGTGAAAAAACCCTGACCTTCCATTTTTTCCGATGTGTAAGGTGCCCACTCGCCAGTTACAAGAACAACTTTTTCTCCTGCCATACAAATTGCTGTAAATTGCAAAATAATAGCAATAAAAATAGTAAGTAAGCTCGTTTTTTTCATAATGCTTCTCCTTAATTAATGAATTGATTGATTGTTAATACTTTTAATTTGATCACACATCTTAAGACAAATATATAAATGTGTGAATTGTGTTTTCGAGCATTAACAATAAATTCATGTTTGTCAACCAAAAATAGATGTGGTATGCAAGCCTTTAAATTGAGTAAATAGAGTATAAACATTCTATACTGTAAACAATGTGTAAAAGCTTGTTTTGTTTAGATATATTTTATATACTTGAAACGAAAATAGATTTAACTTTTATATATGAAAAGCCCAACTTATGACCAAGGCAAGTATAAAAATGTACAATTAATAAGTTTGTTTAGGAGAACAATATTTATGATAAACCATATTAAAATAACAATATTAATATTTACTCTATTTTTCAGCAGTTATGCTGATGCAATAACGCTTGAAGATGCTATTAAAAAAGCTCTATCATCTTCTGATCAGGCAAGAGTAATTGAAGAGAATCGTAAATACTTAGATGCTGAGGCTAAGAAAGTTGACGCCTTTACAAAGCCAAGGGTGGATACCTCAATTAAATATTATGAACTTGGAACTACTGCTGAAGATAATCCATTTATGGCAACACCAGATCGTCAGATGTCAACAGGATTTACTGCAAGCAAACTTTTGTGGTCAGGAGATAGAATAAATGAAAGTCGTGCTTTAAAAGAGAATCTAATTAAGCTTGCACAAATTCAAGAAAGCTCAATGAAACGCGATCTTTCAAAACAGGTAGCTAATGCTTTTATTGCTGTTCTTTATCAACAGGCAAGAATAACTATACTAACAGATAGAGTAAAGCAAAGAACTGATGAGCTAAACGATGCGACAGACCTTTTTGAAGCTGGAATGGTTACTAACTTAGATGTAAGAGAGGCAAAACTTCAGCTTCATGTTGCAGCAGATGCCTTAAGTTCAGGTCAGAGCGAATTTCATACAGCACTTGTTGACTTTAACTTGGCTATTGGCGAAACAGGCGAAGAGACTCAAACACTTTTAGTTCCAGAAGGAGGGCTTATACGACCTCAGATTCTTAATCAAAAACTGACAAAACTTGAGACTCTTTATAAAGATAAACAACAAATTGACATAAAAAAAGCTGAACAAGCTGTAAATGTTGCAGAAAAGAGCTTAAGTATTGCAAAAGATGAATCAAAGCCCGCACTATCTCTAATTGCTGGAACAGAATATATTGGAGAAAAAGCCGAAGATATGGAGGCATCATGGAATGCAGGAGCACAAATGAGTTGGAATTTCTATGATGGCGGAACTATTGATGCAAACATTGCATCTGCAAGAGCAGATAAAAAGAGCCGTGAAGCAACACTGCGTCAAGCTGAAAAATCTATCTCAGGAACATTGAACAAACTTAGAACCGAAGTTGATAGTCTAAATAAAAGAATAAAGCTCCAAGAAGAGACTGTTATTTTATCAAATGGCAACTATGAAGATGCAAGGGGGCTTTACCTTAATGGAAC
>JADFXA010000195.1 GCA_015233755.1 Desulfamplus sp.
TCAGTTGGAAATGCCATTAATATAAGTGCTTTATTAATCTTGCTCTCAATTTGTAACGCTATCTTTTTGCTCTCTGGAAAAACTATGTGATCTCTTTTATCTTCAACCGAACCTTTTGGTGTTAAAGAACCTTTTAGTTCTAAATTACCAAAATATTTTGATGCTAACTTAATAACCTCATCAATATCCAAATCTCCTACAACTGAAATTTCCATATTTGTTTGCTTAAAAAACGGAAGAATCCACTTTTTTACATCTTTCATAGTTAAAGCGTCTATCTGCTCAATCGTTGGCATACCAAAACGGGTATCACCTCCTGCTAAAAATGCCTCACCTTTAAATTGCATCATTCCATCAGGTGTGCTTAATAATTCCTGAAACATTTGTTTATAACGATTCTTGAAAAGAACAAGAGATTCTTCATCAAACCCTGGATCTAATATAAGTGTGTAGAGAAGTTGAAATAATAGAGAAGTTTCAGATGGAGATGCTGAACCTGAATAGACAAAAGAGTCTGTATCAGCACTAAATGTAAAATTTATATTTTTACCAGCTAAAGATGTCTCAAGCTCATCACGAGTCAGTTTTCCCACGCCACTCTCATTAATTATACCTTGCGTTAGAAGTGCAAGACCCGGTTTTTTCCACGGCTCTGATTTTTTACCAGCTCCAAAGTCAAGCCTATAGATGAACTCTCCTTTTTTGAAATCGGTCTTTTTTATGTTAACTCTTACACCATTTTTCAATTCAACTACGCGTATTCCAACAGATTTAATCTCTTTATCACTTACAATATTATCTCTATCAGAAGGTGCTGGCAAATATGGGAATATAACCTCATCGTTATTTTCAATTTGTGCAACAGGACTTTTTTGACTCTCATGGTATACACCTAATATAAATGCTTCTGGGGTTGTATTATTAGGTTTTATATCTGCATTTCCAGTAACCTCTATAAGTCGGTGCTGCGCAGACCAATTTTCTCTAAAAGCTCGCGTTACATCATCAACTGTTAAATTTTCAATAAAACTTTTTAGAATTTCTCTCTCCTGCTCTGGAGAGAGAAAAATTCTATTTCTATTAATTGAGCTTATAAGCTCTTTTGCAAGCGTTGAGCTTTCACGAGTCGAAGCCTCTTTAACAGCAGTTTCAAGACCAAGAAGAAAATCTGCCTTTACACGATCAAGTTCAGGCTCTGTAAAACCATATTCCAATGCTCTTCTAAGTGTTTTTTCTATAAATCCGAGAGTCTCTTCCCATTTATTAACAGAACATTGGGCTGAAATAGCTGTAAAGTAGATATTTTGAAGAAATAGACCAGAATAGATACCAGCATTTGAAAATGGGCTATCCTCTTTTCTTAGATCTTTAGAGAGTCTATTTTGCAAAACAGTATCTGCAATGCGTTTAAGAACCCTATCTTTAAATATATTTAAGTTTTCAGATTCTGAGTCAACCCATGTAACTGTCCCAATAGAGACATCTGTTTTGCCAGCTTCTTGTTCATAATGATATAACACCTCTTCAGGAGCATGAGATTCCCAAGTATTTATAGGAAGTTCAGCAGCAGATGACCTTGGCTGCATGGCAGAAAATCTCTCATTAATAAGATTGACAGCCATATCAATGTCAAAATCCCCAACCATAACTATTGACATGTTATCTGGCCTATACCATGTATCATAGTAATCTTTTAAAAGTTTTCTATCTGCTGATTCAAGAATCTTTTGCTCTCCAATTGGAAGCCGTCTTGCAATAAGAGAACCTGGAAGCTCAAACTCCAAAGATGCTTTAAAAGTTCTTAAAGCAACAGAATCTCTTTCCCGCATTTCTGAAAGTATTACACCTCGTTCTCTTTCAACCTCTGAATCTAATAATAAAGCACCTTCAGCATAATCTTGGAGAACTAAAAGCCCTTTTTCTAAATTTGGCTTATCTCCTGAAGGAAGAAGAATATCGTAAATAGTCTCAAAAAAGCCTGTCTGAGCATTGGCATCAGCACCAAACATCATTCCAATTGACTGAAAATACTCAATTAACTCACCTGGTTTAAAATGGGTTGAACCATTAAAGAGCATATGTTCAAGAAAATGGGCAACTCCTTGCTGATCATCTCTTTCGTGCATTGAGCCAGATTGAACATTAAGGTGCATACTTACCCTATCTTTAGGAGTTGCATTTTTGAAAAGAAAATATTTCATTCCATTTGGCAACACCCCTTCAACTAATGCTGGGTCAGGAGATAAAATAGATTTTGACAAGGTATCAGAAGAATTATTATTTAAAGATTCAGAACTACCATAAGAGTCGTTAGAAGATCTATTATTTATAGATGTTGTCTCTGAAGAATCTAAGTCACTCACACCTTTAGAATCAGAATTTTGAGAAATAGAGACACCTTCAGTTTTATTATAATCTCCAGAAGCATCTATTTTATTTAAACTACTGCACGAGGTTAGTATAAGTGCTGACATGATAATGAAGAGAATAGTAAGTTGTGAAACATTAAATGAAATTAAGCTTTGCTTTTTAATAAAAAAATTTTTCATTATCATAATAAATGTCCCATAAAATAGACTGAATATTTTTTTGCATTTCCAATAAATGCGGCTAAAACAATAAAGTTCCTGAAAAACTTGAATTTACACCTTGAGTTTACTGGATAGAAAATAGATCTTGAAGGATGTTTAATTTTCCTGCATCAGCTATCAATTAAACCCTCTTTAATCTCAATTTTACTTTTGCTTTTTAGCTGTTCAATCCATGAAGCATAAACGGCACCCTGCTTTGTATTAACAAGCTGTTTTTTTACAGACTCAATGTTCTCTTTGATGACAGCCTCATCAGGTATCTTTTTTTCTTTAAATGCAATCACATAATAAGAGCCATCAGAAGACTTAATAACTTCTGATACTAATCTATTTTTTTCTGATAGCTTAAATGCAGCAGAAGCTATTTCAGGCTCACTTCCAATATCAGCAATATTACCATCTTTTTTAAATAAAGGAGTAGATTTAACATCAAATCCTTTTTCCTTAGCTGAGTTAATAAACTCATCAGCATCAGCGATTTTACCATCTTTTTTCAGAGCAGCTAAAAAAGATTCAGCAGCTTTTTTTGTCTCTTGAGATTGTAGTTCTGATTTAAGATTAGCTATAACTTTATCCTTTGCCTCATCAAAAGCTAAAACCACAGGCTCTTTTTTCTCAATTGGCTTAATAATATAATAATTATTCCCAACCTCAATTACATCGCTAATCTCTTTAAGAGGAAGTTTAAATGCCTCCATTGCAAACTCTTGACCATTTGGAAAAGCACCATTTGAGGAAGAAACACTATTTTTGTTTGCTGTATCGACATCTTGTTTAAATTCAGGGTCTTTATCAGGACCTTTCATAGTAAATGGACCGACCTCGACAACCTTGTGTTCTGTAAGCTGAGCTGCCCGCTCAAGAGAATCTCCGTCAACAATGGCATCAAAAGCTTCGCCTGCTGCATTATAGGCAAGATTTTTACTCTCATCAGCTAACAGCTTCTCTTTTATTTGAGGAGTTGATTCTGCAAGAGTTTTCTTGGATGCTTCGGTCTTTGATTTTACCTGAATTATATGCCAACCAAACTGTGTTCTAACGGGCTCGCTTATCTCTCCTGCTTTCATAGAGAAGGCTTTTTCTTCAAAAGGCTTTATCATTCTGTTTCTTGAAAATTTTCCAAGATAACCGTTATTATCCTTTGCAGATGGATCTTGCGAATATTGTTTAGCAAGCACTGCAAAATCTTCACCAGCAACAGCTTTTTTATAAATCTCATCAGCCTCTTTTTTAGCTTTTTCAACTAACTCTGCTGACGCTTTTTCATCAACCTTTATCAATATATGGCTTGCTTCTACCTCTTCTGGAGTTGAGAATTCATCAGAATTTCCATCATAGTATGACTTTATACTCTCTGGAGTTATTATTACTTTTGACTTATAAGAATCTGAAATAAATCCTATATACTGGACTTTAAGTTGAGGTTCAGATTTATAGTTCTCCTTATTTTTATCATAATACTCTTTAATTTTAGACTCATCAGGGTCAACAGGATAAGATGTTTGGGCAAATTTTACATAATCAACAGCAACTTCACTGTTATTTTGAATATACCACTCACGCGCTTCAAGGTCAGATACTTTGACGCTATTTAATATTAAATCAGTAACCTTAGCTTGACGAAGTGTCTGACGCTGCATAGTTTCAAAAGTTGATGGCACTAACCTGTTTGCTGTGAGAACCCTTCGGTAAGTTTGAATATCAAAAGCCCCATCTTTTTGGAATGCTGGAATAGAAATAAGTGAATCTTGAAGTTCCTTATCAGTAACCTGTATATCAAGTCTATCAGCTTCACTAGCAATAAGTCGTTCCTCTATAAGCCTATCCATAGCCTGTTTTTTTACTTGAAACATCTTAAGTAACTCATCACTAATATTGCCGCCAAAACGCTGTTTAATTTGCTCAACAGTACTTTGATATGAACGATTATATTCATCCATTGTAATTGGTATATCATTTATATTGGCAACTTGATCAGCACGATTTTTTCCTAACGATCCCATGCCAAGGAATATAAATACAACAATAATAAGACCAAGAATAATCTTAATAAGCCATGACCCTGTATTTTCACGCATAAACCTGAGCATCAAATTCTCCTTAACCCTCTAATAATTATCTTTAATAACTAAAATTTACTGAAACATACAATTTTTATAAGACCTAAATTGCAAGTTAAACAAAAAAATAAATAACAATTTATAAAAACGCACTTTT